>JAYSSN010000486.1:0-6263 GCA_043720555.1 Rhodobacterales bacterium
CATGATTTTATATGAAAAACAATGAACTACGCGATATTGTCTGAGCCTTGTCGGGCATACCAGTTCTGCAATGTCGCGATGGCGGTGCCGTTGCTTGTTGGATAATCACGTAGGGGTGATGCGCGTTCCGGCTTGACCCGAGATGATGCGCGGTGTGTGATCCGGCCAGCGCGCGCAGCCCGTTAGGTCCAGTATGGCGATCCCGGTCGAAAGTTTTTTCCTGTCGCCCGCCAGCAACGGGACGTTGCAGCAACGGATCCGGCAGCTGGTGGCAGAGGGCGTCGTATCGGGGCGGTTTCGGCCGGGTGACAAGCTGCCATCCTCGCGCGGGCTGGCCGATCATCTCGGGATCAGCCGGATCACGGTGACGCTGGCCTACACCGACCTTGTGGCGTCGGATTATCTGTCAGCGCGGGGGCGGTCGGGATACTTTGTTTCGGACACTGCCCCGGTACAGCCCGATTTGCGGGCACGCGCCACGCGCACCGTTTCATCGGTCGATTTCGCGGCCCTGACGGGCGAGCGGTATAGCCGGTCAGATCGGCTGACCAAACCCGATGACTGGGCGCGCTATCCGTTTGCGTTCATATACGGGCAAGCGGATGTCGCCCTGTTTGACCATCAGAACTGGCGGCAATGTGCGTTGCGCGCGCTGGGACGGCGGGACGTCGAGACGCTGACATCCGACTATTATGACCGCGATGATCCGTTGCTGATCGAATACATCCTGCGGGGGATCTTGCCGCGCCGGGGCATTGACGCGCGCCCCGAAGAGGTGCTGCTGACCATGGGCGCGCAGAATGCGTTGTGGCTGGCATCGCAGGTTTTGCTGACGCCGGGGCGGCGGGCGGTGATGGAGAACCCTGGCTATCCGGCGCTGCGGTCGATGTTGTTGCAGACCGGGGCTGACGTGGCATCGGTGGATGTCGATGAGGGCGGGCTGCCCCCCGAAGCTCTGCCGGACGGCGCGGACGTGGTGTTTACCACCGCAAGCCACCATTGCCCGACCAATGCCACCATGCCGCTCGACCGCCGGTTGCGGCTGCTCGCCGCCGCCAAGGCGCGGAATTTCCTGATTGTCGAGGATGACTACGAGTTCGAGATGAGCTTTCTGCGGCCGGTGTCGCCATCGCTGAAATCGCTGGATGCGGATGGCCGGGTGATCCATGTGGGGTCGTTCTCCAAATCGCTGTTTCCGGGGCTGCGGCTGGGCTACATCGTGGCACCCGAGGGCTTTATCCGCGAGGCACGGGCCTTGCGCGCCCAGGTATTGCGCCACCCGCCGGGGCACATTCAGCGCACCGCGGCCTATTTTTTGTCGCTGGGGCATTATGATGCGCTGGTGAACCGGATGAAGCAGGCGTTCAAGCGGCGGCGGCTGGTGATGGATGAGGCGATCCGTGAACATGGGCTGCGGATTGCGGGGCAGGGCGGCTTTGGCGGATCGTCGTTCTGGATGCGCGCGCCAGACGGAGTGGATACCGAAATTCTGGCGGCGCAACTGCTGGGGAACGGTGTGCTGATCGAACCGGGCCGGGTGTTTTTTGATCCCCTGCGCGCACCACACAGCTATTATCGTCTGGCCTATTCCAGCATTGCAGCACCGCGCATTCCCGAAGGCATTGCCCTGATCGCCAGGGCGCTTGACGATTGGACATAACAGGGTCAGGCATCTGGCCCTAAGCCGACCGGCCACCGGCCCGCTAGATGACGCTCACATCACGAGGAGTTGCCCGATGCGCATGACAACCGAAGAAGCCTTTGTGAAGGTGCTGCAGATGCACGGGATCGAGCACGCGTTTGGCATCATCGGATCGGCCTTCATGCCGATTTCAGACCTGTTTCCGCGTGCGGGGATCACGTTCTGGGACTGCGCGCATGAAGGGTCGGGGGGCATGATGGCGGATGGCTATACCCGCGCATCGGGCAAGATGAGCATGATGATCGCGCAGAACGGGCCGGGGATCACCAACCTGGTGACAGCGGTCAAGACGGCCTATTGGAACCACACGCCATTGTTGCTGGTCACCCCGCAGGCGGCGAACAAGACCATCGGGATGGGCGGGTTCCAGGAGGTCGAACAGATGGCGCTTTTTGCCGATATGGTTGCCTATCAGGAAGAGGTGCGTGACCCATCCCGCGTGGCCGAAGTGTTGAACCGCGTGATCCTGAATGCGCGGCGCATGAGCGCGCCTGCGCAGATCAACATGCCGCGCGATTACTGGACCCAGGTGATCGATATCGAGTTGCCTGCGGTATTGGCATTCGAGCGGCCCTCGGGTGGCGAAGATGCGATTGCGGCGGCGGCCGATCTGCTGTCGGGCGCGAAGTTCCCGGTCATCCTGAACGGCGCCGGCGTGGTGATCGGCGGTGCCATTGCGGCCAGCATCGCCCTGGCCGAGCGGCTGGATGCGCCGGTCTGCGTGGGGTATCAGCACAATGATGCGTTCCCCGGTTCGCATCCGCTGTTTGCCGGGCCATTGGGGTATAATGGCTCAAAGGCGGCCATGGAGTTGATTTCCGGGGCCGATGTGGTACTGTGTCTGGGAACCCGGCTTAATCCGTTTTCAACGTTACCGGGCTACGGGCTGGACTATTGGCCGCGTCAGGCCAAGATCATTCAAGTTGACATCAACCCTGATCGGATCGGGTTGACCAAGAAGGTCACAGTTGGCATCGTCGGCGACGCTGGAAAGGTCGCCCGGGCGATTTTAGCGCGTGTGTCGCCCGCGGCGGGCGATGACGGACGCGCGGCGCGCAAAGCAAAAATCGCACAGACGAAATCGGGGTGGCTGCAGGCATTGTCATCCATGGATCACGAGGATGATGATCCGGGGACAAGCTGGAACGCCCGGGCGCGCGCGGCCAAACCGGAGTGGATGAGCCCGCGGATGGCGTGGCGGGCCATTCAGAGTGCATTGCCGCGCGAGGCGATCATCTCGTCCGATATCGGGAATAACTGCGCCATCGGCAATGCGTATCCGACCTTTGAAGCGGGCCGCAAATATCTGGCACCGGGGCTGTTCGGGCCGTGTGGGTACGGGTTGCCGTCAATTGTGGGGGCCAAGATCGGCTGCCCGGACGTGCCCGTGGTGGGCTTTGCGGGCGACGGGGCATTCGGGATCGCGGTGACGGAACTGACCGCGATCGGGCGACCCGAATGGCCTGCGATCACGATGGTGGTGTTCCGCAACTATCAGTGGGGGGCGGAAAAGCGCAACTCGACCCTGTGGTATGACGATAACTTTGTGGGAACGGAACTGGACGAGGGTGTGAGTTACGCGGGCATCGCCCGGGCATGCGGCCTGAAGGGCGTCATCGCGCGCACGATGGACGAACTGCGCGATGCGCTGACGCAGGCGATTGTGGACCAGAAGGCGGGCAGGACCACGTTGATCGAGGCGATGATCAATCAGGAACTGGGCGAGCCGTTCCGCCGTGATGCGATGAAGAAACCGGTGGAGGTGGCAGGGATTTCGGCCGCCGACATGCGGCCACAGGTGGCATGACACTGCCGTTCGATCTGGGGTTTGGGGCTGCCGCATTCATGGCGATGGCCCTTTTCGTTGCGGCCTATGTCCGGGGCTATTCCGGGTTTGGCTTTGCCGCACTGGTGGTGTCGGCGGCGTCTGTGGTGACCAACCCGTTGTACTTCGTGCCGGTGGTGTTGCTGGCTGACATTGGCATGACGGTGCAGCAGGGGCGGGGAATATGGCAGCACATCGACTGGCGGCGCACGGCGTGGCTTTTTGCGGGTGCGCTGATCGGCGTGCCGTTGGGGGTGTTCGGATTGGTCCACGTCGGGGTTGATCTGGCGCGGGCGTTGATTGCAGGGTTCGTGCTGGTGATGTGCGCGTTGCTGCTGGCGGGCTGGGCGTTTCGGGGCGTTGTGGGGGTCGGCAGCCACATGGGCGTGGGGATCGCATCGGGAATTGCCAATGGCGCGGCGGTGGGCGGATTGCCGGTGGCGGTGTTCTTTGCCGCGCAAGCAGTGCCGGCGGCGGTCTTTCGCGCGACGCTGATTGCGTATTTCACGGCTCTGGACGCGTGGTCGGTGCCGCTGATGTGGGGCGCGGGGCTGGTCACGCGCGACACCCTCGTGGCGACAGTGATGGCGATGCCGATATTGGTCGCAGGCATCTGGGCGGGGGGGCGGCACTTTCACCGGGCGGCCCCGGCAGATTTCCGGCGCTTTGCGATCTATCTGCTGGCGGGGCTGGCCGGGCTTGGCCTTGTGAAGGCGGTGCTGTGATGTTGCTGGTGGTGAACGCCGGGTCGTCGTCGATCAAGGTTTCGGTGTTTGATGCGCGACTGGCCGAGGTCTTTGCCGCACGGCTGACCGAGATCGGCGGCGCGGCGCGGATCGAGACCGGGGACCGGCGTGCGGCTGTGGCAGCGCCGGATCATGTCACCGCGCTGCACGCTCTGCTGGCGGCGATGGCGGCAGCGGGCGTGCCGGTGGAACACTTGTCCGCCGCCGCACACCGGGTGGTGCATGGGGGATTGGCGCTGACCGCGCCTGCCCGTGTGACGGCCGGGGTGGAGGCGCAGATCGAGCGGCTGTGCCCGCTTGCGCCCTTGCATAACCCCGCCGCATTGGCGGCGATCCGGGCGCTTGCGGCACTGGCCCCGGCGTTGCCGCAATACGCCAGTTTCGACACGGCTTTCCACGCCACGAACCCGGATGTCGCCACCCGCTATGCCATTGCGCAGCACAGCCATGATGCAGGCATCCGGCGTTATGGCTTTCACGGGTTGTCGTATGCGTCGCTGGTGGAACGCCTGCCGGGGCTGACATCGCAGCCATTGCCCAGGCGCCTGCTGGCCGCACATCTGGGCAACGGGGCCTCGCTTTGTGCGATCCTTGATGGTCAGTCGGTCGCCACGACCATGGGCTATTCGCCGCTGGACGGATTGACGATGGGCACGCGGGCGGGTCAAATTGACGGCAATGCCGTGCTGCGCCTGGCCGAGGTGCATGGGATCGCTGCGGCGGGCGACATGCTGAACCGCCGGTCGGGGCTGCTGGCGCTGGGCGGGTCGAACGACATGCGCGCGTTGCACAAATGCGCGCCATTTGCGGTCCGGCACTTTGTCTATTGGGCGGTGCGCCATGCCGGGTCGATGATCGCGGCCATGGGAGGGGTGGATGCGGTGGCCTTTACCGCCGGGATTGGCGAGAATGACCACCGGGTGCGGGGCATGATCCTCGATGGGCTGGGGTTCATGGATGTCGCATATGACGCACAGGCCAACCGGCAGAACGCGCGGGCCTTGCATGCCGCCTCTGGCCGTGTCGCTATCTGGACAGTCGCGGCGCAGGAAGAACGCCACATTGCACAGGAAGCCTTGCAACTGATGGCGGGGGAGGGACGCACGTGAACCAGCCGAAAATCAACCTGTCGCCCCCGGTGTCGGACGAGGTGCGCAAGACCACATGCTATATGTGCGCCTGCCGTTGCGGCATCAACGTGCATCTGAAAAGCGGCAAGGTCAGTTACATCGAAGGTAACCGGGACCATCCGATCAACAAGGGCGTGTTGTGCGCCAAAGGTGCGGCGGGGATCATGCAGGTCACTGCACCGTCACGCCTGCGCGCGCCCTTGCGGCGGGTCGGGCCAAGAGGTTCGGGTGCGTTTGAGGAGATTTCCTGGGACGAGGCTTTGGCGCTGGCCGTGTCGTGGATGAAGCCGCTGCGGGAAACCGCACCGGAGAAGCTGGCCTTCTTTACCGGGCGCGATCAAAGCCAGAGCTTCACCGGCTGGTGGGCGCAGCAGTTCGGGACGCCGAATTACGCAGCCCATGGCGGCTTTTGTTCGGTGAACATGGCAGCGGCGGGGATATACACGATCGGCGGCGCGTTCTGGGAGTTTGGCCAGCCAGACTGGGATCTGACCCGGCTATTCATCATGTTCGGCGTGGCCGAAGACCATGACAGCAACCCGATCAAGATCGGACTGGGCAAGCTGAAAGACCGCGGCGCGCGGGTGATCGGGGTCAATCCGATCCGCACCGGCTATAACGCCGTAGCCGATGACTGGTACGCGATCACGCCGGGTACCGATGGCCTGCTGATCCTGTCGCTGATCCATTGCCTGCTGGCGGCGGGCAAGATCGATGTGGACTACATGGCGCGCTGGACCAATGCCGGGCTGCTGGTGAATGAAACCGCCGGGCCGGAAAAGGGCCTGTTCGTGAAAAATGCCGAAAGCCAGCCCTTTGTGATCGACCGCGCCACGGGCGCGCCTGCCCCATGGGACGGC
>JAYSSN010000487.1:0-2515 GCA_043720555.1 Rhodobacterales bacterium
CATCGTGTGCGATCCCCCTGTCTGCCACACCCAAGCAGTGGCAAACGAAGGTTACGACCCGGTAAACATCCGCCTCATGCAGCCGCCCGTTCGATCCGCAGCGGCAGCATCACCCGAAACGCGGCACCACCCTGCCCCGGCAGATAGCTGACGGTGCCACCCAGATTGGCCATCACCTCGCGACAGATCGCAAGGCCAAGCCCCGCACCCCCCGCGCGGGTCTGATCGGTCAGGCGCGCGAATTTTTCAAAGATCAGCCCTTGCGCCTCTTTCGGAATGCCACGCCCATTGTCGATGAAATCCACCACCACGCGCCCGCCCCGTTGCCGGACGGCAATGCGCAATTCGGGGTGGCGTGCGTCACAGTATTTGCGCGCGTTCGACATCAGGTTGATGAACACCTGCACCACCCGGTCCGGGTCGCTGCGCACATGGATCGCTTCGGACGCGAGATCGCGGTGGATCACGACCCCGCTGTCCGCTCCCGCCAGCCCCGCTGCTGCCAGCGCCCGGTCGATCATGCCGGAAATCGACCCCGTGGTCAGGTTCAGTTGCACGGTGCCGTTTTCCAGTACACTCAGGTCCAGCAGATCGTCCAGCAGGCGCGTCAGGCGGATCGCCTCGTCATGGATGATTTTCCCCGATTGGCTGACCATCGCCGCTGGCACGGCACCTTCGGTCAGAATCTCTGAAAACGCGCGGATCGATGTCATCGGCGTGCGCAGCTCGTGGCTGATCTGGCTAAGAAATGCGTCCTTTTGCAACGACAGCTGCGTCAGCTTTTCATTCGCATCGCGCAGCGCGCGCGCGGTCCGCGTCAGCTCTGCCTGCTGGGCCTCCAGCCGGGCCTGATTTTCGATGATGGCGGCAGTTTCATTGGCCATGGCCATCAGATCTTCCACCGTCACCGTTGCCCGCCCGGTCAGTTCGGCAATCATTGCATGCGCCGCCGCCGCACCGATCGCGCCTGCAAGACGCCGCTCCACACGTCCGATCACCTCGGGCACGGTGTCGGGCAAATAGCCCGCCTTGCCCTGGGCGCGCGCCTCGACCTCGAACAGTTGCAACGCATCCTCGTCGCCCAGGATCCGCTGCGCCAGCACCAGCAACGCTTCGGCGTCTGCCTGTCCCTGCACCCAGGCGCGCGGACCCACTGCCTCGGCATCGAAGACGTTGACGAAGGCCGCGCCCTGCATGCGCTCCACCGGGCCGGGGAACGTCAGCAGCGACCCCAGACTGAACGCCCCGGTGTTCAGCGCAAGCGACCAGAACAGCGCATGCACCAGCGGGTCCATCCCAATCAGCCCGAACATCGCCTGCGGGCGCAGCCAGCCGATGCCCCACGGCCCCGCCGTCATCACCTCGGCCGGTATCAACGCGCCGAATGACGGCAAAAACAGCGTCCACAGCCACACCACTCCCCCCACCGTCAGGCCCAGCGCTGCCCCCGTCCGCGTTGCCCCGCGCCAGACGATGCCGCCCAGCATCGCCGGCATGAACTGTGACACGCCGACAAAGGCAATCAGCCCCATCGCCGCCAGCGCCGCGCCGCCGCCTGACAGGCGGTAATAGCCATACCCCAGCGCCAGCACCCCCATGATGGCCAACCGGCGCGACAGCAGCACCAGGCGCCGCACATCGCCGGAGTGCGCCCGCGCGGGGGCCACACGCAGCCACAAAGGCACGACCATGTGGTTTGACACCATTGTCGCCAGCGCAATGGTTTCCACAATCACCATTGACGTCGCCGAACTGAACCCGCCCAGAAACGCCAGCATCGCCAACGCCCCCTGCCCTTCGGCCAACGGCAGGGTCAGCACGAACATGTCGGGATTGGCCCCCGCGGGCATGCGGTCCATACCGATCACCGCGATTGGCACGATGAACAGGCTCATCGCAAACAGGTACGCCGGAAAGGCCCAGCTTGCCGGCCCCAGCAATCGCTCGTCGGTGTTTTCCACCACCAGCACATGAAACATCCGCGGCAGGCAGATCACCGCCATTGCCGCCGTCAGGATCAGCCCAGCCCAGCGGCCCGGCTGCAATTCCCAGGTCGCCAGTGACGAGTTTCCGATGCGGTCCACCATCGCGCCCACGCCCCCTGCCAGCCCCCAGACCACAAAGGCCCCGACCGCCAGCAGCGCCACCAGCTTGACCACCGCCTCCACCGCGATCGCCGTCACGATGCCATGGTGTTGCTCGCGCGCATCCAGCTTGCGGGTGCCGAAGATGATGGTGAACAGCGCCAGCCCTGCCGCCACCCAGGCTGCGGTGCCCTGCCCCAGCCCATCGGGCGTCTCGCTGGCAAAGACGCCAAAGGACAGCGTCACCGACTGCAATTGCAGCGCGATGTAGGGCGTGGCGGCCATCACCGCAAGCGCCGTCACCATCGCGCCCAGCAGGTTGGATTTGCCATAGCGCGACGAGATCAGATCAGCGATGGAGGTGACCTGGTTCTGCCGCCCGATCCGTACCAGCTTGCGCAGCAGCCACCACCAGCCGACAAAAACCAGCG
>JAYSSN010000488.1:0-6199 GCA_043720555.1 Rhodobacterales bacterium
CCTGTGCTCGATGGAATGCATGCCCACCTCGACCGTCTGGGTGCCCTTGTTGCGCACGTAAACCTGGCTTGCCGGGTCTTCGCCGACCAGCACCACGGCAAGCCCCGGCTGCAAGCCATGCTCCTCGCGCAACCGCGCCACATGAGCCTGCACCTGCCCCCGCACCCGCGCCGCAAAAGCCTTGCCGTCAATTACAACCGTCATTTTCCGTCCTCTCGTAACGAATCCGGCCCAAGGACCGACTCTTCCCGCGCAATCGACCAGTCGATCAGACGGCGCCACAGCTTTTCCACCAGCTCCGGCGGCAACCCGTACGTCAGCGCATGACGGCGGACATTCTGTACCACTTCCTCGACCCGGCCTTCGATACGGGCGGGCAAATGCACCTGTGCCTTGATGTGCCCCGCACGGTCGATATAGCCCGCGCGGTCTGCGAACAGGCGCACAAGCTCTTGGTCCACGCGGTCAATCTCGGCGCGGATATCGGTCATTGTGGTGCAGTCTTGCGGGGCTTTCATGGGCATGCTCCATTGTCCGCCCCGGTTTATGCAGCAACCGGGGCCAAGACAACAGATGGGTCAGAACAGACCCTCGACAAACCCCTGATCGTTCAGGCGGATCACTTCTGCGGACGGCACTCTGGGCAAGCCCGGCATCGTCATCACCTCACCGCAGATCGCCACGACAAAGCCAGCCCCCGCCGAAAGCCGGACCTCACGTACCGGCACCGCGTGTCCCGTCGGCGCACCGCGCACGGTGGGGTCGGTGGTAAAGCTGTACTGTGTCTTGGCGATGCAGATCGGCAGGTGGCCATAACCCGCCGCTTCCCACGTCCGCAACTGATCGCGGATGGATTTGTCGGCGATCACCTCATGCGCGTGATAGATCCGCGTGGCGATGGTTTCGATCTTCTGGAACAGCGGCATATCGTCGGGGTAAAGCGGCGCAAAGTTGGACGGGCCTTCGGCCAGTTGCACAACCTTGTGCGCCAATTCCTCGATCCCCGCCGATCCGTTCGCCCAGTGTTTGCACAGGATGGCCTCGGCCCCCTGTTCGGCGACATAGGCTTTCACGGCGGCGATCTCGGCATCGGTATCGGAATAGAAGTGGTTGATGGCGACCACCACCGGCACGCCAAAGCCTTTGACGTTGGCGATATGGCGGCCCAGGTTCGGGCAGCCTTTCTTGACCGCCTCTACATTTTCGGCGCCGAGATCGGCCTTTGCCACACCACCGTTCATCTTCATCGCGCGCACGGTGGCGACGATCACGGCAGCGGATGGCTTCAGTCCGGCCTTGCGGCACTTGATGTCAAAGAACTTCTCGGCCCCAAGGTCGGCCCCGAAACCGGCTTCGGTCACGACATACTCGCCCAGCTTCAGCGCCGTCTTGGTCGCGATGACCGAGTTGCAGCCATGCGCGATGTTGGCAAACGGGCCACCGTGCACGAAAGCCGGGTTGTTTTCCAGCGTCTGCACCAGGTTCGGCTGCATCGCGTCCTTCAGCAACACCGTCATCGCGCCATCAGCCTTGATGTCCCGCGCATAGACCGGCTTTTTCTCGCGCGTGTAGGCCACGACAATGTCGCCCAGGCGCTTTTGCAGATCATCCAGGTCGTTCGACAGGCACAGGATCGCCATGACTTCGGACGCCACCGTGATGTCAAACCCGGTCTGACGCGGAAAGCCGTTCGACACGCCGCCCAGCGACACCACGATATCGCGCAGCGCGCGGTCGTTCATGTCCATCACCCGGCGCCAGACGATGCGGCGCGCGTCGATATCCAGCGAGTTGCCCCAGTAGATGTGGTTGTCGATCATCGCCGACAGCAGGTTATGCGCCGACGTGATCGCATGGAAATCGCCGGTGAAGTGAAGGTTCATCTCCTCCATCGGCACGACTTGCGCATAACCACCACCCGCAGCCCCGCCCTTCATGCCGAAATTCGGGCCAAGCGATGCTTCACGAATGCAGATCACGGCCTTCTTGCCGATGCGGTTCAGGCCATCGCCCAAGCCCACCGTCGTTGTGGTCTTGCCCTCGCCCGCCGGGGTCGGGTTGATCGCCGTCACAAGGATCAGCTTGCCCTCTTTCTTGCCTGAAAGACCCTTGATGAACTCCTGCCCGATCTTGGCCTTGTCATGCCCGTAAGGCAGCAGATGTTCTGCCGGGATGCCCAGATTGGCCCCGATTTCCATGATCGGTTTCTTCTTGGCTTCGCGCGCAATCTCGATATCGGTCTTGAAGGCCATGTGCGTCTCCCGCGGGGCTGTTTGCGCCGTGATAGCGGGGGTTCGGGACTGCGCAAGGCGGGTTTGCGACTCGAATCCCGCCAAATGCGCCGCAGGGCGTTTCCGATGGGAAACGGGGTGGGTTTTTTGGGGAAACGGGTGCTAGCGGCCTCGCGCTTCGGCCAGATGCGCCCAGGCACGCTGATCGGGGACATGCAGCGTCACGGCTTGCCCCAGCCGCAGCATGCCTTCACGTTCGACCCAGGCCGTTACACCCCGGCGCCCGCTCGCGGCTGATTTGAACTTTGCACCAAAGCCGGGATGGCGTTGTTCGATCCCCTTCGCTGGCAGCTGGCAGGGCCGGTTCTCCATATCCACCACCAGCGTGGCCCCGTCTTCCGCCTGCAAGCGGCTGGACGGTGGCAGGTGCGTCAGATCGGGGATACCGTCGATCACCAGCGAAGCCCCCACCAGAGCCGGGTCCAGCGCGGCGATCCCGATGCGCGCGGCGATCTCATTCAGTTCTTGTGCGCTCAGAACCGAAAACTGCCGCACATTCCTGATCGCGGTCCCGCGCGGATACTGGGCTGCAACGCGGCTGCACGCTGCGCGCGTCAGTCCGGCATGTACCTCTCCCTCCACACCGGCATAGGATGCAAAAACCGCGTCCACCGGATGCGACGCAAGGGTCGCAGGCTGCGTCGGCACCCGGCCCAGCCATGTGATAGTGCCGCTGTAGGACGTGGGCAGCAAAGCAGGCATGGCGCATCTTTCACATTCGCAAACGGCCACCCGTTGCATGGATGGCCGCCTGTTTCTTTCAGTGCAATCAACGGCGCCCGACGGCCCCGGTCACACCGCCGGATTGGGTTCGGCCCCGCCCTTCGGTGCTTTCGGTTTGGTTTTGGGGATTGATGCGATGCTGGCCGTGCCACCACCAGATGGGGGCGATGCAGCATCGTCACCACCACCCAGAACCTCGCCCCGGATGACCTTGCGAATTTCCTCGCCGGTCAGGGTTTCGTATTCCAGCAGCCCCTTGGCCATGCGTTCAAAATCGTCGGCCTTGTCCAGCAGGATTGCCCGCGCGGTATCATAGCCTTCGTCGATCAACCGCTTCACTTCGGCCTCGATCAGCGTCTTGGTATCTGCCGATACCGAAAAGCCCGCCGTGCCGCCGGTATAACCTTCATGCGCTTCGGCATAGTCGATGTTGCCGACCACATCCGACATGCCCCACCGCATCACCATCGCACGCGCCAGAGCCGAGGCTTGCTGGATATCCCCTGCCGGGCCTGAAGAAACGCCCTCTTCACCGTATTTGATGATCTCGGCCGCTTTGCCCGCCATGGTCATGGCGATCTTCTGCTTGGCTTCATCCTTGTGCATGTTCAGCCGGTCCATTTCGGGCAGCGACACAACCATGCCCAGCGCACCACCGCGCGGAATGATCGTGGCCTTGTAGACCGGATCACACTTCGGCAGGTTGATGCCGGCGATGGCATGGCCTGCCTCGTGATAGGCCGTCTTTTCCTTCTGGTCCGGCGTCAGTACCATTGAACGGCGTTCGGCCCCCATCATCACCTTGTCTTTGGCATGTTCAAAGTCCGACATCGTGACAAACCGACGCCCCATGCGCGCCGCCGTCAACGCGGCCTCATTCACAAGGTTCATCAGGTCAGCCCCTGAAAAGCCCGGGCTGCCGCGCGCTATCGTGCGCAAGTCCACGTCAGGACCAAGAGGAACCTTGCGCGCATGCACGTTCAGTATCTTTTCGCGGCCCTTGATATCGGGGTTCGGCACGGTGATCTGGCGGTCAAAACGACCCGGTCGCAGCAGCGCAGGGTCCAGCACATCCTTGCGGTTGGTAGCCGCCACGATGATGACGCCTTCATTCGCCTCGAACCCGTCCATTTCGACCAGAAGTTGGTTCAGTGTCTGTTCGCGTTCGTCATTGCCGCCGCCGATGCCCACACCACGCGCACGGCCCACCGCATCAATCTCGTCGATGAAGACGATGCAGGGCGCATTCTTTTTCGCCTGCTCGAACATGTCGCGCACGCGGGACGCACCCACACCCACGAACATCTCGACAAAGTCGGAGCCTGAAATGGTAAAAAACGGCACCCCCGCCTCGCCCGCAATCGCACGCGCCAGAAGCGTCTTACCCGTACCGGGCGGGCCAACCAGCAACGCGCCTTTTGGAATTTTCCCGCCAAGGCGGCTGAATTTCTGCGGATTGCGCAGGAATTCGACAATTTCTTCCAATTCTTCCTTGGCCTCGTCGATGCCTGCCACATCGTCAAACGTCACGCGCCCCTGCTTTTCCGTCAGCAGCTTGGCGCGCGATTTGCCAAAGCCCATGGCCCCGCCGCGCCCGCCGCCCTGCATCCGGTTCATGAAGAATATCCAGATGCCGATCAAGACAAGGAACGGCAACCACAGGCTGACCAAAGACAGAAATCCCGATTGTTCCTGCGATTCGACCTGTACATCAACGCCCTGCGCGATCAGCCTGTCGGCAACCTGGTCGCCTTCGGGCTGAATCGTGACATAGCGGCTGTTGTCCTTGCCAACGACCGTGATCCGTTCGCCGTCAATGCTGACGCTGGCCACCTTGCCGTCGTCAACTTGCTGGATGAAATCGGAATAAGACACGCCCGTCGCCGATTGCGTGGCCTGCCCGCCGCTGAACAGATTGAACAACGCCAGAACCAGCAGGAACAGAACGACCCAGAACGCGATATTTCGTGCATTGCCCACGAAAACACTCCTTGCATGCCAGTGCCACAGATGGCGACACTGCGTTGACGCTTAAGATAGAGACATTGGGGCTGCGTTCAATGCGATAAGATGAATGAACGCAGGCTTTGGGGCATTGTGGCCGACCAGCCGGCACTTTTCCCGGCCACCGGTGCCGCGATCAGGGTAGCGCCGCGCCAGATGGCCGGTGCGACCATCAGCGTATCACGCGGCACACCGCTATCGCGCCAGACAGGGCACTGGCGCAGCCCGTCGGTGCCAACGGCGCGGATGGTCAGGTCTTCGGCGTGGGGCCCGTCCATGCGCCAGCGGTTGTCCCAAAGGCCGGTCGTGGGGGTCTCGGCGGTCGCAACGGCGCGCGGTTCGCGCAGGATGCGGATGGTAGCATCAGACACGCGGATGCGGCAGCCACTCAGCGTGACATCTCGCCCATCCTGTATCGCCGCACGCAGGCGCGCGATACCATCGGCGCGGGGCGGATGATCCGCGCCAGACATCCAACGCAGGCAGGTGGCTAGCAGGCGATGCTGTAATTCCGGGCCCAACACGGCAAAGCCGGACCGCTCCAGCGCAATCGCCCCCGCCAGCTGCTGACCGATGCGGTCAAGAGTGTCTGCCATGGCCTGCATGACCGCACCCTGCACCATGCGCAGGTTCTGGATGGTCAGGCCCAGACGGTCGACCGTGATTCCCATAGGTTTCAACGCCTGCAACGCGCGCCGTGCCTTGACGCGGGCAAAGCGATCATCGCCGTTGGTCGGGTCATCGACCCACGCCACGCCTTGCGCCGCAAGACAGGCGCGCAGGTCCGCACGGGGAATATCCAGGAAAGGCCGCCGGAATGTGACGCCGCCCTGCACCCACTGCGCACGCATCCCCACCAGACCATCCAGTCCCGTCCCACGCGCCAGCCCCATCAGAAAGGTTTCCGCCTGATCGTCCGCCGTGTGGCCCAGCACCACATCCCCGATGCCCTGCCCCAGCGCCCATTCCGCAACCAGCGCATAGCGCGCCCGGCGTGCTGCATCCATCAGATTGCCTGACAGCGGCCCGTGATGCCACACCAGCACATGATGCGGCACCCCCATCGCGGCGCAGACACGGCCCACATGGCGTGCCTCCTCCGTTGCCTCGGCCCGCAAACGATGATCCACGGTTACAGCCAGCACGTCGCGCCCTGCCTGCACCATCAGAAGCAGCGCAGC
>JAYSSN010000489.1:0-6194 GCA_043720555.1 Rhodobacterales bacterium
ATGTGCTATGGCGGCCTTGATCCGAAATATGCGATGCGCGACGTCGACGCGCGCATGAAGCCGCTGTCATGCGACAGGGGTGCTGCGAACGAGGCCGCACCCGCGGCCGGGGCCGGGCTGATCGCCCGGCTTCGTGCCGTGTGGACCAAGATACGCCAGAAGGAACTGCGCCATGTCTAACCTGAAGAAAATCAGCATCGACGGTATCGAGGTTGAGGTGGATGGCGCGATGACCATCATCCAGGCGGCGGAGGTCGCCGGGATCGACATTCCACGGTTTTGTTATCACGAGCGGCTGACCATCGCGGGGAACTGCCGGATGTGTCTGGTCGAGGTGGTGGGCGGCCCGCCAAAGCCTGCGGCCTCCTGCGCGATGCAGGTGCGCGATCTGCGGCCCGGCCCGAATGGCGAGGCGCCGTTGGTCAGAACCAACTCGCCGATGGTGAAGAAAGCTCGCGAAGGCGTGATGGAGTTTCTGCTGATCAACCATCCGCTCGATTGCCCGATCTGCGATCAGGGCGGCGAGTGCGACCTGCAGGATCAGGCGATGGCGTTCGGCGTGGATTTTTCGCGCTACCGCGAGCCAAAGCGGGCGTCGGAGGAACTGAACCTGGGACCGCTGGTGGCGACGGCGATGACGCGCTGCATTTCCTGCACGCGCTGTGTGCGGTTCACGACCGAGGTGGCAGGCATCACCCAGATGGGCCAGACCGGGCGGGGCGAGGATAGCGAGATCACCAACTATCTGAATGAAACGCTGTCGTCGAACCTGCAGGGCAACATCATCGATCTGTGCCCGGTGGGGGCTTTGACGAGCAAGCCCTATGCGTTTACGGCGCGGCCGTGGGAGCTGACCAAGACCGAAACCATCGATGTGATGGACGGGCTCGGCTCAAACATCCGGGTCGATACCAAGGGGCGCGAAGTGATGCGCATCCTGCCACGCAACCACGACGGCGTGAACGAGGAGTGGATTTCCGACAAGACGCGGTTCGTGTGGGACGGACTGCGCCGCCAGCGGCTGGATACACCCTACATTCGGGTCGATGGGAAACTGCGCAAGGCCACGTGGCCGGATGCGCTGGCGGCGGCGGCGGCGGCGATGAAGGGCCGCAAGGTGGCCGGTATCATCGGCGATCTGGCCCCGGTCGAGGCGGCCTATTCGCTGAAGGCGCTGATCGAGGGCATGGGCGGGCATGTCGAATGCCGCACGGATGGGGCGAAGCTGCCGATTGGCAATCGCAGCGCCTATGTCGGCACCGCAGCGATCGAGGACATCGATAATGCCGGGATGATCCAGCTGATCGGGACCGATCCGCGCAATGAGGCGGCGGTGCTGAACGCCCGCATCCGCAAGGCGTGGAGCCATGGCGCCCGGATCGGGCTGGTCGGCCCTGCGGTGGATCTGACCTACGACTATGCGCATGTCGGCCGGGGCCGTGACAGTCTGGTCGCGCTGGCCGGACAGGCAATTTCTGACGAGACAAAGGCCAGGCCCACGGTGGTGGTTATCGGGCAGGGCGCGCTGACCGAAGCGGATGGCGAGGCGGTGCTGAGCCAGGCAATGCGGCTGGCGGAAAATTCGGCATCAAAGTTTCTGGTGCTGCATACTGCGGCAAGCCGTGTGGGCGCGATGGACGTGGGGGCCTGCACTGAGGGCGGGCTTGTGGCGGCGCTGAACGGGGCGGAGGTGGTCTATAACCTGGGTGCCGATGAGGTCGAGATCGCGCCGGGCGCTTTCGTCATCTATCAGGGCAGCCATGGCGACCAGGGCGCGCACCGGGCGGACATCATACTGCCCGGGGCGGCCTACACCGAAGAAAACGGGCTGTTCGTGAATACCGAAGGACGGCCCCAGCTGGCCATGCGCGCGGGGTTCGCACCCGGTGAGGCGAAGGAAAACTGGGCGATCCTGCGGGCAATGTCGGCAGAACTGGGGGCGACGTTGCCATGGGATTCGCTGGGCGCGCTGCGGGCGGCGGTTGTGGCCAGCCATCCGCATCTGGGGCGGATTGACACGGTTCCTGCCAATGACTGGCAGCCGCTGGCAGTCACGGCCCCGGCCAGTGCCGACTTCCGTTATGCCGTAAAGGACTTTTATCTCAGCAATGCGATCGCGCGGGCCTCGGCCCTGATGGGCGAGCTGTCGGCATTGGCCGCCGCGCGGGCAAACCCGCCTATTGCGGCGGAATAACCCGATGCGTCACGCCCTGCATCGTGCCAGCCTGATTGCCGCCACCGCGGCCTTCAGTGCGTGCGCGCCCGCCGATCCGGTGGCGCAGGGCGATTTCAGTCCGGTCTATCAGGGGATCGAAACGACCCTGCTGGACGGCGATCTGGTCAGTTTTCAGGTCGAAATGGCGGGCGCACGGGGCCCGGTGGATGTGGAAGACTACGGGCGCTGTGCGGCGGCGCAATATGCGCTGATCCGGGGTGCGGGATTTGCGCGACATGTGCGCACCAGCGTTGACGAAACGGGTGGCATTTGGCGCGGGGATGCGGTTTACACCATTTCGGCGGCGCTGCCTTTGGGGCGGCGCACCATTGACGCCGAAGTGGCCGTGCGCGATTGCGCGGCGCTTGGAATACCGACGATTTAGGGGAAGACGGCAATGAGTGATTTCTTCGCAACGGGCTTGGGCACAGCGGTGTTGATCGCCGCGCAAAGCCTTTTGATCATTGCGTTCGTCATGATCAGCCTGCTGTTCCTTGTCTATGGTGACCGCAAGATCTGGGCTGCCGTGCAGATGCGGCGCGGGCCGAACGTGGTGGGGCCATTCGGGCTGTTGCAATCGGTGGCCGACGCGCTGAAATATGTGGTCAAGGAAATCGTCATTCCGGCGGGTGCGGACCGCCCGGTGTTTTTTCTGGCTCCGATGCTGTCGTTCGTGCTGGCCGTGCTGGCCTGGGCGGTGATCCCGTTCAATGACGGCTGGATTCTGGCCGATATCAACGTGGCCATCCTGTTCGTGTTCGCAGTATCGTCGCTGGAGGTCTACGGCGTCATCATGGGGGGCTGGGCGTCCAACTCCAAATACCCGTTCCTGGGGTCTTTGCGGTCGGCCGCGCAGATGATTTCCTATGAGGTGTCGCTGGGCCTGATCATCATCGGGATCATCATCTCGACCGGGTCGATGAACTTTTCGGCAATTGTAAACGCCCAGGACGGTGATTACGGCCTGCTGAACTGGTACTGGCTGCCGCATTTCCCGATGGTGTTTCTGTTCTTCATCAGTGCTCTGGCGGAAACCAACCGCCCGCCGTTCGACCTGCCCGAGGCGGAGTCCGAACTGGTGGCCGGGTTCATGGTGGAGTATTCCTCGACCCCGTACCTGCTGTTCATGGCCGGCGAATACATCGCGATCTTCCTGATGTGCGCGCTGATGAGCCTGCTGTTCTTCGGCGGCTGGTTGTCGCCCATTCCGGGGCTGCCGGACGGGGCGCTGTGGATGGTCGGCAAGATGGCGTTCTTTTTCTTCATGTTCGCCATGGTGAAGGCCATCGTGCCGCGTTACCGCTATGACCAGTTGATGCGGATCGGCTGGAAGGTGTTCCTGCCGATGTCGCTGGCATGGGTTGTCATCGTGGCGTTTCTGGCGAAGTTTGAAGTGTTCGGCGGCTTCTGGGCCCGCTGGATGGTGGGGGGCTGACGGATGGCGAATATCGACTGGAACCGCGCGACCCGTTACTTCCTGCTGATGGATTTCATCAAGGGGTTCGGCCTTGGCATGAAGTACTTCTTCGCGCCCAAGGCCACGCTGAACTACCCGCATGAAAAGGGACCGCTGTCGCCCCGTTTCCGCGGCGAACACGCGCTGCGCCGGTATCCGAACGGCGAGGAGCGCTGCATTGCCTGCAAGCTCTGCGAGGCGATCTGCCCCGCCCAGGCCATCACCATCGACGCCGAACCGCGCGATGACGGGTCGCGCCGTACCACGCGCTATGACATCGACATGACCAAGTGCATCTATTGCGGTTTTTGCCAGGAAGCCTGCCCGGTGGATGCGATTGTCGAAGGTCCGAACTTTGAATTCTCGACCGAGACGCGGGAAGAGCTGTTTTACAACAAGGACCGCCTGCTGGAAAACGGCGCGCGCTGGGAAGCCGAGATTGCACGGAACCTTGAAATGGATGCGCCCTACAGATGAGCGATGATTTCACCAAGATGTTCGCCGCCATGATGGCGCAGGGGCAGGAAATGGCGAAAGCCTTTGCCCCGGCGCTGGAAGGCATGGATGTGAAGGGGTTTGAGAAGCTGTTTCCGACCATGCCGAAAGACATGCTGGAAGCGTGGTTCGGCAAGACCTTCAACCCCGAGGGGCTTGACGCGCGCACCCGGCTGCTGGTGACGATTGCCGCGCTGACGGTGCTGGGCGCGCAGGCCGATGCGCAGTTGCGCCTGACCATCCGACAGGCCTTGTCGGCCGGGGCGACGCAGCGTGAGGTGGCCGAAGTGATCTGGCAGATGTCCATGTTCGGCGGCCTGCCCGCCATGCAAAAGGCGCTGGAAATCGCGCAAGGCGTGTTCGCCGAGAAAGAGGGTGAGGCATGAGCGTTGCCGATTTTGCATTCTATGCCTTTGCATCCGTGACGGTGGTTGCGGGCGTGCTGGTCACCGTGTCGAAGAATCCGGTGCATTCGGTGCTGTGGCTGATCCTTGCGTTTTTGTCCTCGGCTGGTCTGTTCGTGCTGCTCGGAGCCGAGTTTGTGGCGATGCTGCTGATCATCGTCTATGTGGGCGCGGTTGCGGTGCTGTTCCTGTTCGTGGTCATGATGCTGGACATCGACTTTGCCGAGCTGAAGGGCGAGCTTGCGAAATACATGCCGCTTGCGCTGCTGATCGGGGTCATCATCCTGATGCAGATCACGATTGGCGTCGGGGCCTGGGTTTATTCCGACCCCGCCAGGGCGATGGCAGAGGCTGCCGTGGCAACCCGTGACAGCGGCGTCATCGAGGTGGAAAACAGCCGCGCCATCGGGCTGCTGCTCTATGACAAATACATACTGCTGTTCCAGCTGTCGGGTCTGATCCTGCTGGTCGCGATGATCGGGGCGATCCTGCTGACGCTGCGGCACCGGCGCGACATCAAGCGCCAGAACGTGCTGCACCAGATGTGGCGCGACCCGGCCAAGGCCATGGAATTGCGCGACGTGAAACCGGGGCAGGGTCTCTGACACTGCTCCACCCCGGCCAAGGCCGGGGCGAGACAAGAAAGCGGGCCTGAGACCCGGAGGGATTGAGCGATGGTTGGACTTGAACATTACCTGACGGTGGCGGCGGCGCTGTTCGTGATCGGGATCTTTGGCATCTTCCTGAACCGCAAGAACGTCATCGTGATCCTGATGTCGATCGAGTTGATGTTGCTGGCGGTCAACATCAACCTTGTGGCGTTCTCCAGCCATCTGGGTGATCTGGTGGGGCAGATTTTCACCATGTTCGTACTGACCGTGGCTGCGGCCGAGGCCGCGATCGGCCTTGCGATCCTGGTGGTGTTCTTCCGCACGCGCGGCACCATTGATGTTGAAGACGTGAATGTGATGAAGGGCTGACCGAGCATGGCGACTATGGCGACGATCATCCTTTTCGCGCCGCTGATCGGTGCGCTGATCTGCGGCTTTGGCTGGCGGCTGATCGGCGAGACCGCTGGGCAGGTGATTTCAACGGGCCTTCTGTTTCTGGCGGCCATCCTGTCATGGGCGATTTTCTTGCGGGCCGACGTGGCCGAGCCCACGATTGTGCTGATGCGGTGGATCGAGTCCGGAACGCTGGGGTCGGAGTGGGCGATCCGGCTGGACCGGATGACCGCGATCATGCTGGTTGTGGTGAACACGGTGTCGGCGTTGGTGCATCTGTACAGCTTTGGCTACATGGCACATGACGACAACTGGAAGCACGGCGAGCATTACAGGGCGCGGTTCTTTGCGTATCTGTCGTTCTTCACCTTCGCCATGCTGATGCTGGTCACGTCTGACAACCTGGTGCAGATGTTCTTCGGTTGGGAAGGGGTGGGGGTCGCGTCCTATTTGCTGATCGGGTTCTACTACAAGAAGCCGAGCGCCAATGCGGCCGCCATCAAGGCGTTCGTGGTCAACCGGATCGGCGATTTCGGCTTTGCCCTGGGGATTTTCGCGCTGTATTTCCTGACTGACAGCGTCCGCTTCGACGACGTGTTCGCAGCCGCACCGGCACTGGC
>JAYSSN010000490.1:0-2499 GCA_043720555.1 Rhodobacterales bacterium
CCCTCCAGCACATCGCGCCACCATTGCAGCCGCATCGCAGCGATCATCGGCTCTGCCGTCATCCAGGGCGCGCGCGCGACCTCCAGGTTCCAGGCGTAGAGCACGAAAAGCCGCCCCCGCACCGCCGATGGTGCCGCCATGACGGCGGCAAAACGGTCCGGGTCGCCGCGCTGGACGATGGCCGCGCAGGCGTCAATCGACATGGGCGGGCGTTCCCACATCGCGGATCAGCTTCCAGTTGATGGCATCGAGCAGCGCCTCGAACGAGGCATCCACGATATTGGCGGAAACCCCGACCGTAGACCAGCGCCGCCCTTCGGCATCTTCGCTGTCGATGATGACGCGGGTCACGGCCTCGGTTCCGCCCTGCGTGATGCGCACCTTGAAATCCACAAGGTGCAGATCGTCGATGCAGCCCTGATAGGGGCCGAGGTCTTTGGCCAGCGCCTTGGCCAGAGCGTTCACCGGGCCACGGTCCGTGCCGGTTTCATCCATGCTTTCCGACACCGACAGCATCTTGTGATCGCCGATTTTCACCACGACCACGGCCTCGGACAGGCTGACCATGCGGTCGTACTTGTTCTTCCTGCGCTCCACGGTCACCCGATAGCGTTTCACTTCGAAAAACGCAGGCAGCAGCCCCAGTTCCTTGCGTGCGACCAGTTCAAACGACGCCTGCGCACCGTCATAGGCATAGCCCTGATCCTCGCGCTCTTTCACGATTTCCAGAATGCGGCCCAGCCGCGGGTCGCCTGCCGCCACCTCCAGCCCCGCCGCCTGCAGCCGCGCGCGCAGGTTGGATTGCCCGGCCTGATTGGACATCGGGATGATGCGCGCATTGCCCACAATGTCGGGCGGTACATGTTCGTAGGTGGTCGGGTCTTTCAGGATCGCTGACGCATGCAGCCCCGCTTTGTGGGCAAAGGCAGACGCCCCGACATAGGGGGCCGCCCGCATCGGTACACGGTTCAGGATATCGTCGAGCATGCGTGAGGTTCTGGTGATCCCCGCCAGCGCCTCGGCCGTGACCCCCAGATCAAACCGGCTGGCGTAGGGTTCTTTCAGCAGCAGCGTCGGAATGAGAGTGACGAGGTTTGCATTGCCGCAGCGTTCGCCAAGGCCGTTCAGCGTACCCTGCACCTGCCGCGCGCCCGCGTCCACCGCCGCCAGCGAGTTGGCCACCGCATTGCCGGTATCGTCATGGCAGTGGATGCCCAGACGCTCGCCGGGAATACCGGCTGCGATGACGTCTGCGGTGATCCGCCCCACTTCGGCGGGCAGCGTGCCGCCATTGGTATCGCACAGCACGATCCAGCGGGCACCTGCGTCTTTCGCAGCACGCAGGCAGGCCAGCGCATAGGTGGGGTTGGCGCGGTAGCCGTCAAAGAAATGTTCGGCATCAAACAGCGCCTCGCGGCCCTTTGTCACCAGATGCGCGATGCTGGCGCGGATGCTTTCAAGATTTTCGTCCAGCGTCACGCCAAGCGCGGTGGTCACATGAAACTCATGCGTCTTGCCCACCAGACACACCGCAGGCGTGCCCGCATCCAGAACACCCGCCAGTACATCGTCATTCGCGGCGCTGCGCCCCACGCGTTTGGTCATCCCGAACGCCGTCATCGTCGCGCGGGTCTTGGGCGCACTGGCAAAGAAATCACTGTCCGTCGGATTCGCCCCCGGCCAGCCGCCTTCGATGTAATCGACACCAAGCGCATCGAGGGCGGCGGCGATGGTCAGCTTCTCGGCAACCGAGAACTGCACGCCCTGGGTTTGCTGGCCGTCGCGCAGGGTGGTATCGAAGAGGGAGAGGGGTTCCTTCATGCAGACATGTTCCCTTTCTTCGCCCGGGGCGCTTGCGTCCCGGGCAGCGCCCGAACCGCCCGGCACGAACAGGCGCTTTTTGCCCAACCCGCGGTTCGGGCATCGCCCTGTGGTGTGCATTTGGTCGTCATTTTAGGGCCTCTAGTTTTGAACGATCAAATGCGTCGGTTGCAGTGGCATCTGGGCCTGCAACGCTGACTGACAACTTTATGCCGCAGTGCTCAATTTTCCTTTTCAGTTCATCTGCCGCTTCGTAGTTCCGTTCATTTCTAAAAGCCTGCCAACGCTTGAGCAATGGCGCAAGCAACGATACCTCACCAGACAAGTTGTTGAAACTTGCCATGTTCATTTCTTCTCTGAACCACTCAATCTGTTCGGCCATTGGAAAGCCCAGCAAGGTCATTGCTGCCTTGAGACCCGCCCAATCATCGCGCGCGGCAAGACCGTGCATCTCAGCAATAACTCCAGAGGTCGTCAAATCATTGCCCAAGATGCTTATTATATCACGTGGCACCTCGTGGGCAGCGGTAACGCCGTCTGTACCGCGAAACCATGCTTTGAGGGTGTGGCGCGCAGCGGTCGCCTTCTCCTGCGTCCAGTCCATCGGCTTGCCGTAATGTGTGCTCAGCAGCACAAACCGGATCACCTCGCCCGGCACGCCCTGATCCAGCAAATCCC
>JAYSSN010000491.1:0-6161 GCA_043720555.1 Rhodobacterales bacterium
GGGCAGCCGCAGGGCTGCCCTTTTTCATGAGGAGTCCGGCTATAAATTTCCCTGACAGGAATATTTATTGCACAAGATCGTTGCTTTCCGGACCCGGAAATTTCACACTGCGGCAACGATCTTGGTTCTGGATGGGGGGATACGCGCATGACCAATTCCTGGAGATTTTCGGCGCTGGGCGACCGGCATCGCGCGCTTGGGTCTGATCTGGAAGACTGGAGCGGGATGGGCACCGCCTGGTCTTATGCCAAGGGTGATCCCGAGGCAGAGTATCTGGCCATCCGCACCAAGGCCGGGCTGATGGATGTGTCGGGGCTGAAGAAAGTGCACATCACCGGGCCAGCTGCCGCCCATGTGGTAGAGCGCGCCACGACGCGGAACATTGAAAAGCTGATGCCGGGACGGTCGGTGTACGCGACCATGCTGAACGATGCAGGCAAGTTTGTTGACGACTGTGTGATTTACCGCATGGGGCCGAACAGTTTCATGGTGGTGCACGGGTCCGGTGGGGCGCATGAACAATTGACCATGGCCGCGACAGGGCGCGACGTATCGGTGCGGTTTGACGACAACCTGCACGACCTGAGTTTGCAGGGACCGCTGGCGGTCGGGTATCTTGAAAAGCATGTAGAGGGGATCAGGCAACTGCCCTATTTTGCGCAGATGCAGACATCGCTGTTTGGCAAGCCGGTGATGATTTCACGCACGGGTTACACTGGCGAGCGGGGGTATGAGATTTTCTGCCGGGGGCAGGATGCCGGGATGATCTGGGACCGAATTCTGGACGAAGGCAAAGGGATGGGAATCATTCCGTGCCGGTTTACCACGCTGGATATGTTGCGGACGGAATCCTACCTGCTGTTTTTTCCGTTCGACAATTCAGAGATGTACCCCTTCGCCGATGAAGGGCCGGGCGATACGCTGTGGGAGTTGGGGCTGGATTTCACCGTGTCACCCGGCAAGGTCGGGTTCCGCGGGGCGGAAGAGCATTACCGCCTCAAGGGGCGCGAGCGCTTCAAAATCTGGGGCCTGAAGATGGAAGGCACCAATGTGCCGGGCAATGGCGCGCCGGTGATGCGGGACGGCAAACAGGTCGGGATCGTGACTCAGGCGATGTATTCATCCCTGAACAAGCACAACATCGCGATTGCACGGCTGCCGGTCGATTGCGCCAATGATGGCACCAGGCTGGTGGTGAATTGCGGGACGCATGGTGCGATCCCTGCGGTAACGCATGCGATGCCGTTCTTCGATGTCGAAAAGAAACGCCGCACAGTGAAGGGCTAGGCTTTCTTCTGTGTTCTGCACATCTCTGCCGGAGGCTGTCTGCCGATGACCAAGACCATTTTCGAGCCCGCCATCCGAAGCCGCCCGGTGTACGGTGTGCTGGAGCTGCGGCCGGGGTCCGGGCATCTGATGGTAGCCGATGGTGAGGGTGCGGCGGCTTTGGTGACTCTGGTGGCCAAGGCCGGGGATGCAATATTGGCGACCAGTCACATCATCTATGTGCCGGGAGTGACCGGTGTTGATCTGGCGGCGAAGCTGCAGGCTTTGGGGGCCGCGCAGTTCGTGCGGTGCCCGACGTTCGCCACTGCTTTGCCCCGGCTGAAGAAGGTGCTGGCGGATGCGCATATGGGGTTGCAGATTTATGCAAGCGGCACCGAAGGCCTGATGGGGCAAGTGCAGCGCGAGGTGATCGAGGCAGGGTTGCCGCATAGCGCGTTGCAGATGGAACATCGGGGTTCACTGGCGCGCCGGGTGCAGTGCGTGCATTGCAAGGGGATCACCGAAGACGTGCGGACCGACCCGTTCAGATGCAGCCATTGTGGGTTGAACCTGTTTGTGCGCGATCATTACTCACGTCGCCTGGCGGCGTTTCAGGGGGTCAATATCGACGCCGAAGACCCCGGCTCGGTGCCCGCGTCCGTGGAGCGGTTTACATGAGCGTTGGTGCGCCAAAGATACCGGTTCGGGTGGCTGACGTTGTTCAGGTGAACGACCTTATCAAGCGCTTCCGTTTTGTGCGCCGGGATGGTGGCTTGATGCCAACATTCTCGGGTGGTGCGCATGTGGTGGTCGAGATGGACATTCAGGGGGTTCGGCGGATGAACCCCTATTCGCTGATGAGCGATCCGGGCGATCCGTCGGGGTATGAGATTTCTGTTCGGCGCGATGATGTCGGGCGCGGTGGGTCTTTGCATATGCATGGATCGGTGAAGGCAGGCGATGAGATGGTGATCAGCCATCCGGTGAACCTGTTTGCGCTGAATTTGCGCGCCAGAAAGCACCTGATGATCGCAGGTGGCATCGGGATTACGCCTTTTTTGGCGCAGATTGCGCAGCTGGCAGGTTTGGGGTGCAAGTTCGAGCTGCATTACGCGACGCGGAATGCGGGGCTTTGTGCGTATGGCGCGGATCTGGTTGGGCGGCATGGGCGGGCGGTGCACCTGTATTTTGACGATCAGGGGCAGGCGATTGGCTTGGCGCGGTTGCTGGCGACGCAACCCCTTGGCACACATCTCTATGTTTGCGGGCCGAAGCCGATGATCAGTTGGGTTTTGGGGGCCGCCAAGGCTGCGGGCTGGCCTGAAGGTGCTGTGCACCATGAGGAGTTTTTGGCACCACCACCAGGCAAGGTGTTTGAGGTGACGTTGGCCGCATCGGGCAAGACCATTCAGGTTGGTACGCATCAGTCGTTGCTGGAGGCGATCGAGGCGGCAGGGGTGGACGCGCCCTATCTGTGCCGGGGTGGCGCCTGCGGCGAATGTGAAACAAAGGTGTTGGGCTGCGACGGCAAGCTGTTGCACAACGACCATTGGCTGACCGATGCGCAAAAGGCGGGTGGGGCTGCGATCATGCCCTGCGTGTCGCGCTTTGAGGGCAAGTCGCTGGTGCTGGATCGGTAAGGAGACGTCATGGGGCTTGAATTCAACGACGAGACGTTTCGGGGTGACTTCACCTTTCGCAATTCGGCCACCGCCATTGCGCGGTTTCCGTTTCCGTTCCCCGAGGACAGCTACATGTATTCGGTGAACATGGAGCCGCATGTGCCGGGGGCAGTCGGATCTGTGTTCGAGCATATGTTCGATGTGGACGAACATTACGTGTCTGAAATGCGCGACCGGGCGATGGTGCTGGCGGAAGACCCGCTGCGCTGCCAGTCGTTGCCGCATATGACGCTGGCGGGCTGGGATCTGCTGGAACTGATCATGGAAAATTTTGCCAGGGATTACCCGCAGTGGTTTGTCCTGACCAAGGACGGGGATCGTTGGCATTGGATCAACCGGCCCTTGGGGATTGATCAGAGCTTTACGTTTCTGGACGAATCCACGCTGCCCTATGGCCCGATGGAATATGTCACGCGGCAGGCGCAGGGCGACTTTACGCTGCAGGATCAACGGGACGATGATCTGTGGCTGGAGGCCGGGATGGTGACAACGCAGGCGGACTGGTCGCTCGATTTCGACATCGGCATGCGGTTTCACGAATGGCATGCCCCGGTGCCGTTGGCGCATGATCTGGGGGTGTTTGACCGGGCGCTGAAGTTTTTGCTGAACCTGCAACTCGGGGCCCCGGTGCGGCGGTTCAACTGGACGATGACGGTGGATCCGCTGCTGGATACGGCACCCGAAACCTACCCGGTCTGGGGGCCGACACGGGCCAGCCTGACACCCGATACGGTGGGGTCACGCATGCATCTGCGGGTAGAGTTGCAAACGTTGATCCGGCTGCCGCGGTCCAATGCAATCGTGTTCCCGATCCGCTGCTATCTGATCCGGTTTGACGAAGTGGTGACGGTGCCGAAATGGGCGCGGCGGCTGCACCGGGTGGTGCGCGACATTCCCGATGCACTGGCGGTCTACAAGGGTTTTTTGCGCAACCGCGACATGATGGCGGGCTATCTGGCGCAGTTTGATGACGGTGTGGCGACTTCGTCCGGTTTTGGCAAGGACTAGGCCTGCGGGTACGAAATCACCGACAGATATCGTGCAGGCAGTTGGACCAGAACCTCGGGCCCGTGCTTTGCATCGGCATCGAAGAACAGGCTGTCACCGGGTTTGAGGTGAAAAATCTGGTCACCATGGCGGTAGGTCACTTCGCCTTCGAGCATGTAGAGCAGTTCGACCCCGTCATGCTGAAAGGCGGGGAAAACGTCGGAATCCCTGGTCAGGGTGATGAGGTACGGTTCAACCACAACGCCGGAGGAATTCGATCCGATGTGCCCCAGCAGATTGTATTGATGCCCCGCCCGGGTGCCGCGGCGTTCGATTTCCACATGTTCGCCGGCGCGGACATGCTGCACCTCGCGGCGTTCTTCGAAGCGGCGCAGAAAGGATGTGATCGGGGTGGAAAAGGCGTGCGCCAGGATCTGCAGCGTGGTGAGCGACGGCGAGGTGATGCCATTTTCAATCTTTGACAACATCCCGATCGACAGGCCCGTAACGCCTGCAAGATCGGCGACGGTCATGCCCTGTTGGCGGCGAAAGGCGCGGACCTCGCGGCCGATGGCCACTTCGAGATTTCGCTCGCTCAACTCGCGGACGCGGTGGGGGTCCTGGTCAAAGGCGGGCTTGCCTTTCGGCATCAGGGCGGGCTGTTCAAAATCGGCGGCATCGGTCATGTCTTTGCCTTTCAGGAAACAAGCAGGCGTTATTCTTTACCACCATGAATGTTTAGCGTATTTTAAAGAAAGTTCCAGTGCATGAATAATCCAAAAGGTACGCCCAGGAGGCTTGGCTTTCTGCTGTTCCCCGGCTTTCCCATGGCCTGCCTGACGTCGGCGATTGAACCCCTGCGGGCGGCGAATGAAATTTCCGGGCGGCAGATCTTCGCATGGACGCTGGTGGGCGAGGGCACTGCTCCGGTCCGGTCCAGCGCGGATGTCCGGTTTGATGTGGATATGGCGCTGTGCGAGGTGACGGGGCTGGACGATCTGTTTTTGATCTCGCCGCCAACCGGTGCGTTTTTCAACCCGCGCCGGGGGTTTGCCGCGTTACGGCGGTTGGACCGGACGGGGGTCAATATGGGCGGATTTAGTGGCGGGATATTCCCCCTGGCCCGGTCTGGCGTCATGGCGGGGCGCAAATGTTCGGTGCATTGGTGCTACGAGGCGGCGTTCAAGGCGGAATTTCCGGCCATCGAGGCCAGCCAAAGCGCAATTGTGCGGGGTGGGCGGCGGACGACTGTGTCGGGTGCCGGGGCGGTATTCGATCTGATGCTGCGGCTGATCGAAGAGGCTCTGGGGCGCGAGACGATGACGGAAGTGGCCTGCTGGTTTCAGCATCCTTTCGTGCGGGAAGAGGACGCCAGCCAGAAGGTGCCGGTGCAGCGGCTTGGCGGCACGGATGATCTGCTTCCGGGGGCGATCCGCGATGCGATCAGGATTTTCGGCGAGCATATCGAAGACCCGATCCTGATCGCAGATGTTGCGGTCGCGGTGGCAATGTCAGAGCGTCATCTGGAACGCAGTTTCAAGGCGACGACAGGCCAAAGCCCGCTGAAGTATTACCGTCTGATGCGGTTGAAGAAGGCGCGGCAACGGGTACTTTATTCCACCGCTACGATCACCGAGATTGCCCGGTCGGTTGGCTATGCCGGGTCAGGCCCGATGGCCCGGCACTACAGGGCGGCGTTCGGCGTGCATCCGGCCGATGAACGGCGGCGGCTGATCGGGTTGCGCGGGCTGTCGGGCGGGCAGGCGCCCGATCAGTAGGCACTTCGGGCAGCGGTGATCAGTGCGTGGTACAGGGCTTTTGCAGATGATCGGGGGCCAAGAACGGTGAAGCCACCCGACCGGCAGATGACATGGCAGCCAAGGTGCTCAATCACAGTGCGGGTGGCATGACCGGGCTGCATGGCGCGGGTATCAAGGTTGCACAGCAGCTCAAACATGGCGTGCAGATTGGGGCCAGTCAGGTCGAACCGCACCCAGGCATCGGTTTGTTCAGTGATCGACGCGGCATCACCAAAGGCGAGTTTCAGGTGGGCCACGATATCTTCGTGGGTGGCAAACGGGGCCTCGATCATCCATTGGTCGGGGGCGAGCCAAAGGGCGTTTTCTGTCGCATGGCCGGGGGCGGGCAGGGTGATGTTCAGGGCCCCAGCGGCCTTGGCAACATCCGCCCCGCGGCCTTTTCGGGTGGCAAGCGAGGCAAGGGCCA
>JAYSSN010000492.1:0-6155 GCA_043720555.1 Rhodobacterales bacterium
TCCGTCTTTGAACGCACGATGCGCCGCTGGCTGTCGTGACGGCCACCGCGACATTGCTGTCACCCGCTGCGCAGGACGCGATGTCACACTGGCTGACGCACCTGCATGCGCTTGACGGGGCCGCAGCCAACACCGTCACCGCCTATGCGCAGGATGTGTCGGGCTATCTGCATTTCCTTGCCAACCATCGCGGCGACCGCGAAGGCGTCACAGCGCTTGTCACGCTTTCGCAATCCGATCTGCGCGCCTGGATGGCCCACGAACGTGCCCGTGGCGTATCGGCCCGTTCGCTCGCCCGGGCGCTCTCGGCCGTCAAGGGCTTCACGGCATGGCTTGCTGACCGCGAAGGGGGTGATGCCACCACCATCCTTGCGACGCGCGGCCCGAAGTATCGCCGTAAACTGCCGCGTCCGTTGACCGTCGATGGCGCCCGCGACATGATCGACATGGTGGGTGAACAGGCCCGGACCGACTGGATCGCCGCCCGCGACATTGCCGTGGTGACCCTGCTCTACGGCTGCGGTCTGCGCATATCCGAAGCACTCGGCCTGTCCGGGGCCGCGCATCCGCTACCGGACGTACTGCGCATCAAAGGCAAGGGCGGGAAGGAACGCATGGTTCCCGTCCTGCCGGTGACCAAGGCTGCCGTCGCCCGGTATGTCCGCCTGTGCCCCTATGGCCTGACACGCACCGATCCGCTGTTTCGCGGCGCCCGCGGTGGGGCGCTGAACCCCCGCCTGATCGCCTTGGTGATGGAAAAATCCCGCCTGCAGCTCGGCCTGCCCGCCACGGCGACACCCCACGCGATGCGCCACAGCTTTGCCACCCACCTTTTGTCCGCAGGCGGCGATCTGCGCGCGATCCAGGAACTGCTCGGCCACGCATCGCTGTCCACCACGCAGGCCTACACTGCGGTCGATGCGGCCCGACTGATGGAAGTTTACGAACGTGCCCACCCACGGGCATAGGCTGGCGCCACGCCTGCTCCCGCCGCACAATGGCTGCCGCCAGGCACCGTGACAACGGCCCGCCTCGCGCTCACCCACGGCGCCGCAACTTGACCTGCATCAAGGCAGTCGTCGCCGCACCGCTGATATACTTGACGCAGAAGCGAAGGAGCCGCACCATGGATGCCAACACCCAGTCATCGATTCCCGCCCACAAAGCTGCGCTGGAGACGCGTCAGGCCGACCTGATGGCGCGGCTTGCTGCGATCGATACCGAGCTTGATTCCCATCAGAACCCTGATTGGGATGATCTGGCGGTCGAACGCGAGCCCGACGAGGTGCTCGAAGCGACCGGGCATTCCGGCCAGCAGGAACTGCGGCAGATCGAGGCCGCCCTGCATCGTATTGCGACCGGGGAGTACGGCTTGTGCGCGAAATGCGGGTCCGAGATTGGTGAAGACCGGCTGAACGTGCTGCCCGAAACGCCACTCTGCCGCGACTGTGCAATCTGATTGGGGGGACCATCCGATGACAAAGAAATCGACACATACCGCGCTGGCCGATCTGGCCGGTGAAACGGTGTATCTGGCCGGCGCGGGCCAACGCGCCGTTCTCGACGCGCTGCGGGCCGAGATGGGCGCACTCAAGGCCCTGATGCCGGGCATGACCGCACCGCGCGTCGATACGGCGCCCGGCGACGCGTCACGTCGGGCCACAGAGGCTACGGTCGAAGACACCTTCGACAACATGCCGATCTGAACGCGCCGCGCTGCATTTGCGCCGACGACGCCCGCGTGCAGGCCACGCCCGCGGCGCTGAATCGTACCGGATCAAGGCGTCGTGTGCCGCTTCGCGCGGTCAATATCGCTGTTCGGGCCATGCCGGTGCGTATCGCCTGACTTGCCTGCAGGGCATTTCTTTGCCATCACCACAGCATGACAGATCGTCTCAAGGCCCTTTGCGTCCATTTGCTGACCGCCACCGGCGCTGTCTTGTCGATGCTCGCGATGCTGGCGGCGGTCAAAGGCGAATGGAGCATGATGTTCCTCTGGCTCGTCGTTGCCCTGATCGTGGATGGCGTCGACGGCCCCCTTGCCCGCAAGTACGACGTGACCACGAACTGGCCTACCTATGACGGCGTGCTGATGGATCTGATCGTGGATTACCTCACCTACGTGTTCATCCCCGCCTATGCCCTGTTCAAATCCGGACTGCTGGAAGGCTGGACCGGCTGGATCGCGATCATCGTCATCGTCTATGGATCGGTGATCTATTTCGCCGATACCCGCATGAAAACAACCGACAAGTCGTTTGCGGGCTTTCCGGCCTGCTGGAACATGGTGGTGCTGGTGCTGTTTGCCACAACGCCGTCGCACTGGGTGATCCTGTTCATCGTGATCGCCCTGACAATCACCATGTTCACCAACCTGAAATTCGTACATCCCGTCCGGACTGCGCGCTGGCGTGCCGTTACGCTGCCGATGTCGATCGCCTGGGTGGTGTTTGCCGGATGGGCCGCTGCAGTCGATTTTGCCACGGGGTCATGGGCGCATTGGGGTCTGGTTGTCAGCTCGGTTTACTTGTGCGTTGCGGGCATCGCGCAACAGATCATTCCCGAACGCACCCCCCCCGGGGCTGTCTGAAACCGCATAAACTTTCGTTTATCCGCATAGCACTGACGGTCTAGCGTCCCGGCCCTAAACCTCTGGCCACTTTCGCACCCGGATTTTTCATGTTGTCCTGATTCCAGCCGCAATACCGCGGCCTTCACCCCCTTGGTTTGCCTCAGATTGCACCGGGCCTCCAAAAACACGAAAGGGACACCAGATGAACCGACACATGAGACGCAAGATGCTCGCCTTGGGCTTGCTGACGGCGATGATGACGTCTTCGGCCAACATGGCTTTCGCCGCGATCACCACTGATGACGTAATAGCCTCTTTTCAGGCGGAAGGTTATACCCGCATCGAAGTGAAGCAGGGCCCGACGCAGATCAAGGTTCAGGCGATCAGGGGCGATGAGAAAATCGAGACCATCTATGACATCGAAACCGGTGCCGTTCTGAAGAACGAGGTCGAGGCCGTTGAGCCCGGCGACGACGTGACGCCCGGTATCGAGGTCAGCATCCGCGACGAAGATTTCCTCGACGGCGATGACGACGACGAGGATGATGACGACGAGGATGATCACGACGAAGACGATGAGGACGACGAAGACGAAGATGATGACGAAGACGAAGACGAAGATGAAGACGACGAAGACGAAGACGAAGATGATGACGACGAAGATGATGACCATTCCGGTAGCGGCAGCGACTGACAGCAGTCGGCTGATTGCCGCACGGAACACGTACTGAAAACGGCACCGCGCGCCTGTGGCTTGATTGGGCGCGCGGTCTGCATGATACTGCGACAATCGGGGCATGTTCCCCGAAAGGGATGAAAATGAAACGCCGGCTCCTTCTTGCTGCAATCTGCGCTGGCTGTGTCAGTATTGGCGCGGCCCATGCCCAGGGCTTCGCCGATCAGATCGTGCGTCAACTGCAGGATCAGGGCTTCGTCGAAATTTCGGTGACCAATACATGGCTGGGGCGGACGCGCATTCTGGCCCAGTCTGGCGACGGCCAACGTGAAATCATTCTCAATGCCAGCACTGGCGAAATCCTGCGCGACCTGTACGCAGGCCGTGGATCAGGCCTCCGGATCGTGCGCGACGGCACTGGCACCAGCGGCCCGTCCGGCAATAGCGGTAGCGATGATGATGACGATGATGATGACGATGAAGACGACGAAGACGAAGACGACGATGACAGTTCCGGGCACGGCGGCGGCAGTGACGATTCTGATGATGGGGACGACGACAATGATTGATAGGGCCCGTTCCGTCATTGACGGAGCGAGATGTTGAAGCAAGGCTATGTGCTGGTTGCAATTTTCGCCGTGCAGTTGGCATGCGCCTTTTTCTTTGTATCCGATATACTGTCATCAGTTCTGGGTTTGCGTACGACCCCCATTAGCTGGCAATCGCGCGAGCTTATTGAAATCGGTGCTGCGATTGGCCTGATCCTGGGGTTGATCTTCGGCGCGCTGGCATTGCGCCATACCTTGCACGAACGCAATCTGGCCCAGGAGCGCCTGCGTCGTGCCTCGGCGGCGTTCATGGTTGTGCTGGAAGAACATTTCTCCAAGTGGGGGCTGACGGCAGCGGAACGTGACGTGGCGCTGTTTGCGATCAAGGGCATGTCGACGGCCGAAATTGCGGTCCTGCGCACCACGTCCGAAGGTACCGTCAAGGCACAAACCAACGCCATTTACCGCAAGGCCGGCGTCACCGGGCGCCCGCAGTTGCTGAGCCTTTTCATCGAAGACCTGATGCGCGAAGACCACCCGAAGAACTCTGTCACCACCCAGAACGACTTGGCGCCACCTTTGCCTGCGACCCCGGCAGAGGCCCCGCGCTAACGTTCGCAAACAAAGTTGCAGTGCGGCGTCACAGCACCCATCATGGCTGGCCCCGTTCGCAGATCGTCCTGTAAAGCATCCGTCTTGGCCAAGAGGGGCTTGACCAAGATGGGTGCTCTAACGCAGACCCATGCCCTGCGGCCGGTGTGGCGCGCGAAAGCGGCTTTCGATCTCGGCCGTGATGGCCGCCACGCGCTTGTCGACCTTGCGCTGCACGCGGGCGCGGGCTAGGCGCAGCGACTGCATGATGAGACGAGCGGCGAGGGTTTTCGGCTTTGCCTCGGACACCACGACGATGCGGGTGCGCTTGGCGCCCAGTTCCATCAGATCGATGATGCAGGACGCGTCGAAAACCTGGCCGTCCGCGGCAAAGGTCACGCGCGCCGGCGCATCGATCCCGGTCAGGCGGATATTGATCTTGCGGTCCTTGCCGCGAAACCGGAACCGGACGAGCCAGGCCAATCCCGCGCCAAGCGTTGTCATCTTGTCAGTGCGCGCCACATCCGCGCCACGCCGCATGGCACTGCGTTCCCAATAGTCGAAATCCGTCAGTGCCTGAAAGACAAAGCTGACCGGGGCTTCGATATCATGCCGTGTCGTGACTTTCATGGTGCTGACCCTGCAACCGCCGATTTTTTGGCGTTATGACACCGATCGGTGATTTCGCGTTATTCAAGCCTGTCGGCAAGCCAGTTTGCAATCAGGAAATGTGCAATTGCACCTTTCCGCGCCGGTTTGATGCGCGGGTGTTCCCCGGCCATCACGCTCACCATATCTTCCCGCGTGATCCAGAGCGCATCTTCCAGTTCGGCTGGGTCCAGAGTGATCGCATCGGTGTGCGCGGTCCCTTCGCAACCGATCATCAGGGACGCGGGAAAGGGCCATGGCTGACTGGCCAGATAGCGCACGGCGCCGACGTGGATGCCCGATTCCTCTTTCACCTCGCGGCGCACTGCGGCCTCGATCGTCTCGCCGGGTTCGACAAAGCCCGCAAGACAGGAATACATGCCGTCGGGCCAGCCGGGGCTGCGGCCCATCAGGCAGCGGTTGCCGAGGGTGACCAACATGATGACCACGGGGTCGGTGCGGGGAAAGTGGTGCGCGTCGCAGGCCGGGCAGGTGCGCTGCCAGCCTGCCATGGCGATGTCGGATGCCGCCCCGCATTTGGCGCAATACCCGTGTGTGCGATGCCATTGCAGGATGGCCCGCGCGGTGGCGGCCAGTTCGGCGGCGCGCGGCGAAACGAGGCTCATCAGCCCACGCAATTCGGCAAAACCCATGCGCACGGGCAGCGCCGGGTGGTTCTGCACGGATTGATCGACAAAGCCGCCGACGGCGGCAAGGTCGCCACCCGGCTGCCAGTGGCTGATATCCTGGGCAAAGCGGGCGACGCCATCATCGAGGCCAAGGAACACGGGTGGTGATGCGCCCGCCAGAACCGGATGACCGGCGGCGACCCAGCCAAGATCGGCGCCATCTGTCAGCGGCTTGCCCTGCCACAGTGCCACGACCGTGCCGGTCGCGTACATGGCGGCGATGCGGCTTGCGTCGCCGCGCAGATGGGCGGCCCGGTCCAGTCCCGATCCACCGAATGTCACGCTTTCCGCACTGCGCATGTCAGGCTCCGCCGTCGCTTTGCGCTGTCATGCCATGCCCGCGCGGCAGTGGCAAATCGGGGTGAAAACCTTGCGGAAATGCCACGTTACGCAAGAATGCAAGAACGATCCAATAATTCCGCTGTCCAGAT
>JAYSSN010000493.1:0-2481 GCA_043720555.1 Rhodobacterales bacterium
GCGCGGAACCGACGGCCAAGCGGGACGGTCCATTCGTTGAAATTGACGATTTCTTCGCGCCCCGCCGTTTCCAGATAGGTCGGCCGCAGGCCCAGTGTACGCACCTGCGGGCCGGGATCGCGCAGCAACTGCACCGAACAGTCGAACTGCGCGCCCAGCCATTTGTGCGGGTTGAACACGATGCTGTCGGCGCCTTCGATCCCCGCCCACAGCGTGCGGAATTCCGGGCAGATCATTGCAGACCCCGCCCATGCCGCATCGACGTGGACGGGCAGGCTGTGGGCCTTGGCCACCGCGATGCAATCGCCCACCCGGTCAAACGCCCCCACCGATGTGCCACCGACGCACAGGATGACCCCCGCCGGGACGAGGCCTGCCGCAATATCGGCACGCAGCGCGGTCTCCAGCGCGGCGGGGTTCATCGACAGCGCGGCATCCGTCGGCACCTTCACAAGGTTGGCCTGCCCGATGCCTGCCACGCGGATCGCCTTGTCGACCGATGAATGTGTCTCGGCGCTGGCGTAAAAGCGCAGGCGGGGTTGGTTGGACAGGCCATCGGCGTTGCCCTGCCAGTCCAGTGCCATCTCGCGCATGGTCAGCACCGCCGACAGGGTTGCATTGGTGGCGCTGTCATGGATGGTGCCGCAGAATCCTTCGGGCAGGCCGACCGCGTCGCGCAGCCATTGCACCATCACCTGTTCGATTTCCGTGGCCGCAGGCGACGTTTGCCAGATCAGGGCATTGCAGGCCATCGCATTGGCAAGTTGTTCGGCCAGCATCGACGCGGGCGAGGCATTGGCCGGGAAGTATGCGAAAAACCGCGGGTGCTGCCAGTGCGTCATTGCGCCCGGCACGATCGCGGCGAAATCGGCAAAGATCGCCTCCATCGGTTCGGCGGCATCCGGCGCGGTCGGCGGCAGCAGGCGCGACACGGCCCCCGGCAGCAGCGGTGCGCGCACCGGGCGGTCACGCAAGCCCGTGTGGTAGGTGTGCGCCCAGTCCGCAGCCCGTTTGGACCAGTCACGCAGATCGTCGTGGTTCATGAAAATGTTCCTTTGCCCGCGGGGCATCAAGATCAGGTCCGGATCCGGCCCGCAAGATGGCGCCCGACGCCCGCACCCGCCACCCCCCGGACGACAGACCCGAGTGGTCGGCGATACCACACCGCCGGGCCGTTGGGTGGCAGGGCCGGGCGTTGTCGCAGCCCGGTCCTGCCTGCGTTCATTGCAACACACCGATCGTGCACGCCGCAGCAGCAGCACCGGGCGGGCCGCGACATACGCACCAGCTGTTCGCGGCTTGGCGGGTGACGCCGCGCGGCCCGTTGTGCTGCACCTGCATGGTGGGGGGCTTGAACAAGTCCCTTGGCGGGTGGGATAACTTGCGTTATGCACTGGCCCATGAAAAAGAACGGCATCATCTGCATTTGCTGCATTACCTGCTGACCAGACGTCACGCGGGCCGTTCCTTTCGTTTTCCACGCAAAACCAAAGTCACCGGTCCCGCAGGGGAAACTGCCGCTTTGCACTGGGGAACGAGCATGACCACCATCCGCCTGCACAACACCAGAACCCGCCGGAAAGAGGAGTTTTCGCCCCTCGATCCGAACAATGTGCGCATGTATGTCTGCGGCCCCACCGTGTACGATCGCGCCCATCTGGGCAATGCGCGCCCCGTGGTGGTGTTTGACGTGCTCTACCGGCTGCTGCGGCATGTTTATGGTGCGGATCATGTGACCTACGTGCGCAATTTCACCGATGTGGATGACAAGATCAACGCGCGGGCGGCAGAAACGGGCCGCGATATCCGCTCAATCACGGATGAAACCATCGGCTGGTATCACGATGACATGGGCGCACTGGGCGCGCTGCGCCCCGATGCCGAACCCCGCGCGACAGAGTTCATCCCGCAAATGGTGGCGATGATCGCCGACCTGATTGCCAAGGGTCACGCATATGAGGCGCAGGGCCACGTCCTGTTCCGGGTGCGGTCATATGCGGATTACGGCAAGTTGTCGGGCCGCAGCGTCAATGACATGATCGCAGGCGCGCGGGTCGAGGTGTCGCCCTTTAAGGAAGACCCGATGGATTTCGTGCTGTGGAAGCCATCGGATGCGACGCAACCCGGCTGGGACAGTCCCTGGGGCCGGGGCCGCCCGGGCTGGCACATCGAATGCTCTGCCATGGCGCACGAGTTGCTGGGTGAGAGCTTCGATATCCACGGCGGCGGGCTGGACCTGCAATTCCCCCACCACGAGAACGAAATTGCGCAAAGTGCGTGCGCTTACCCGCATGGCGATTTCGCCCGCGTCTGGATGCACAACGAGATGCTGCAAGTCGAGGGCAAGAAGATGTCCAAATCCTTGGGCAACTTCTTTACCGTGCGGGATTTGCTGGATCAGGGCGTGCCGGGCGAGGTGATCCGGTTTGTGCTGCTGAGCACACATTACGGCAAGCCGATGGACTGGACGCAGGAGAAGGC
>JAYSSN010000494.1:0-2479 GCA_043720555.1 Rhodobacterales bacterium
TTTGATCTGGACTCGACCTTCGAACACCATACGGGCCCGCGGCATGTGCGAAGCCGCATCATGAGGCCGGACACAGGTCAGCACCCGATGACGCGCCAAGGCCAGCTCCGAAGATTCCTCTTGCGCAAGCGGCGGTTACACATGTTGCATAGAGTTTCATACCCTCAGCCTCCCCCTTACCCCCATGGTTTCATTTGATGTCGACCGTGATTGGCATGCCGATTGCGGTGAAGGTGTTGATGCACCTTACGGCGATGGCGGCTTCGGTGATCTGGGTGTCGCGGTTGCGGGATCTCAAGTTGGGTCCGGTGATGGATTTGTAGCGGGCCATCGCGGTTTCGGCGAGGGATCGTCGGTGGTAGCCCGTCTCGACCTTCCACGCCTTGGCGCCGATCTCGGCGATGCGGCGGACGGCATCGCCCCGGGTCTTTGGTGCGTCCTTTTCCTTGGGCGGCGGGGTGATGGCAGCCCCGGTTCGCGGCGGTATGACGGGCGCCGCTTCGATGGCGAGGATGGCCCGGTGGCTGGCAAAGCTGTCACAGCCCTTGTCCGTTGCCTGGCAGGATATGCTCTTCATATCCGAGAAGGGGCGCTGACCACCGCCACCGGCTCTTTGATCTTGGCGAGCAGGCCGGGCAGTTCCGGCCCGTCATGGTGGTCGCTTCCGGTCAGGGCATGGGCCAGAATCTCACCCGTTTCGGTGTCCACCGCCAGATGCAGCTTGCGCCAAACCCTCCGTTTGCCCTTGCCATGCTGGCGCGTTCAGCGGGAAAACGGGGCCCCACCCCGTTTTCTTGTCCGCTTCACTCCACTCACCCTCACCGAACAGCTTCAGCCCGGTCGAGTCGATGGCCAGATGCAGCGGCCCCTTCTGCGCCCCACGCTTGAGCTCCGGCACCGCCAGATCAGCCGCCCGCCGCGACAGGGTCGCGTAATGCGGCACCGGGATCGTAAGCTGCAGCACGGTCTTGAGGCTGAGCAAAAACCCCTGCGTCTGCCGCAGCGGCAGCTTGTAGACCGCCCGAATGCTCAGGGCGCACAGGATCGCCGCATCGCTGTAGCGCATGCCCTTGCCACCCACCGCCCGCCATCCGCGCAACACCTCCTCATGCAGCCGAAGCGTGACCCCACCGCGCGCGACAAGGGCGCGGTTGCGGTTGTAGTCCGGCCAATTGGTCACACGCCAGGTCCGCTTCGCAAGAGGGGTTTCACCGGGAGGAAGGGATTGCTTTGCCATCCACAGCGTGAATCACAAAGCCACGCAAAGGGGAATCCGTATGATTTCAACAGGCTCTATGCAACATGTGTAACCGCCGCTTGCGCAAGAGGACTCTTCGGAGCTGGCCTTGGCGCGTCATCGGGTGCTGACCTGTGTCCGGCCTCATGATGCGGCGTCACACATGCCGCGGGCCCGTATGGTGTTCGAAGGTCGGGTCCAGATCAAGGCCGCGTGCTCGAAGGCACTCTGTTGCACACTGGTTCTCCCGATCCCGTCTCACGACTATTGCGGAAAACCGCGCCTTGCCCTCTTCCGCTCCGACGTCCTCGCGGCCGACGGTCAGCTTATGCCGCCGTGGCCGCAGACTGGCAGACGCCGCCCCGGGCCATCAAGGCCCGGATCGAAGCCACGAACGCCACTGGTTCGAGAGAGTGGCTGAGGCCGCGCCATCTTGTTCGCCAGCGCCACCCGTACCAGCATTGGTGGTTTGCGGGACAGCATCCCCGCCCAGCCATGTGCCTGGCCTGACCGCAGCATGGATGTGCCGTTTGATGATGACGCTGTTGGCGCCAAGGATCAGCAGGCGTCTCAGGGATCGTTCGCCCCTCTTCGTCGTGGCCCCGAGGCGCTGCTTGCCACCCGTGGAATGCTGCCGTGGCACCAGACCCAGCCAGGCCGCAAAATCACGGGCTTTGCGGAACGTCTCGGGGGCGGGGCCAGGGCCGCGATGGCCGTGGCGATCAGCGGGCCGATGCCCGGAACCGTCATCAGCCGCCGCGCCACATCATTCTCTTTGGCCCGGCGGGTGATCTCTGCATCAAGCTTGCCGATCTCCACCTCCAGATGGGCGAGCGCCGCGACCAGCACCTTCAGCGTGGCAATCGCATCGGCCGGCAAGCTGCTGTCCGGATCCCCGACGATGGCGACCAGCCGCGGAGCATTGGCCGCACCTTGCGGCACGATCTGCCCGAACTCGGTCAGGTGGCCGCGCAGGGCGTTGATCGCCTGCGTCCTTTGCCGGATCAGAAGGTCGCGCAGGCGGAAGACCATCGCCGCCCCTTGGGTCTCTTCGCTCTTCACGGGCACGAAGCGCATCGTCGGGCGCGAGGCGGCTTCGCAGATGGCCTCGGCATCGGCTGCATCACTCTTCTGGCGTTTGACAAAGGGCCTCACGTAGGCGGGCGGGATGAGCCGCACGTCATGACCCAGCTTGCCGATCTCGCGGCCCCGGAAGTGCGCGCCGCCACAGGCTTCCATCGC
>JAYSSN010000495.1:0-6124 GCA_043720555.1 Rhodobacterales bacterium
CCCGGCCTTCTGGTCCATGGTGCTTCAGGTATTGGCAAGACAATGATCGCACGCAATCTGTCGCGCAGGTATGCCCCAGAATATGACCCAATGGCAGGAGTCACCCATACACCGCTTTTGCTTTTGCAAGCGCCACCGGCCCCGGATGAGCGACGTTTCTACCTTCATATCCTTGCAGCGGTCGGTGCACCGGCTACGGCGATAGCTGTAAGGCCGCAGAATGTCGCATCCCTTGAAGTTCGTGTCATCGCCCTTCTGCGCGACCTCGGCCTGCGCATGATCATGATTGATGAAGTTCACAACCTTCTTGCTGGCACTCATCGCGAGCAGCGGCGCTTCCTCAATGTCCTGCGTTATCTGAGCAATGAACTCGAGGTTTCTTTGGTCTGCTTCGGGGTCAGTGAGGCGGTAGATGCCATTCGCGGTGATGTGCAACTCTCGCGACGGCTCGACGAACACCATTTGCCAAATTGGCGCGACGATTCCGAGTTTTCGAATATGATTCAGACCCTTATCGCCGCCATGCCGCTTGAGAAGAAATCCAATCTAAAAGTCAAATCCCTCCGGCAAATTCTTGCTTTGACGGGCGGGGTCACATCTCGGGTTTTCTCCTTGGTCAAAGATCTGGCCATTGACGCGATCCGTTCTGGCGAGGAATGCATCACCGATGATGCAGTTGCGAATTGGTCACCCCTCTGGTCGCGCTACGCACCGGTGCAACGGCGGCTTGAGCAGGCGGGTTCTTGACGCTACGGCCTTTGCCGAAGATCGTCGTCCCAGTCGCGGATGAGCTCCTTTCGGGCTGGCTGGCGCGGCTTGCAAGCTTCAACCATTGCGATCTGGTTGACCTGTTGGCACATGTCGGCATCGACAGCCGGTATGTTGACGTGCTTGATTTCGAGCTCGAAGAGTCTGCGGCCGTAATAATTGCCGCCGTAGCGCGCGCCGATTTTGAACTGGTGCAATCGCTAACGATATCAGCAGCAACTCCACTCGAAGCTGAAATGACCGCCCAATTCCCGTTCCAGAAGTGTCCCGTCTGTTCCGTACACCGAGTTGCTCTTAAACATTGGCGACGCGCTTGGAGTTTCGATTGTTTAGTGTGCGGCGCAAATCTCATTCCGACCATGCCTAGGCCGGACTTGGTCAGCACCTCAGCGAAGACTCTACGCCGCGCTCGCATTGGTGCCCGACTGCTCGAAGGGGCAGTAAAGGCCAATAATGCGCGCCAAATTCATCGCGCCATGCGCGGTGTCGCATTCGCTGTGGCGGTCACAAGATTTCGCGGGTCGTCCATTGCTGCCCTTCAAGGCTTCAACCCAGAAGTTCGGATCACGTGCCTCGCAGCAATCTGCGCGGTCCAGAAGAAACCACTCCTCAAAGCGGCTCGGATCAGGGCCAAGGTGGACGATTTCGCCAAGGCCTCTTTGCTTAAAGCCTACGGCAAGGAGCCGCATTTGTTGGCCGCAGTGGGCCGCATAGCCGATCGCAGGTCGCAAGGCGTTTCATCTGCAGACAGAGCGCAATTCGCAGGGCAGGGCGCGCCTGACTCCCATAATTCAAGTCAACAAACTTGGAAAAACACCGGCCAACGCGAAGACTCCCGTAATTAGAGACAACGCGACACCTGGCGGGCCTTGGACAACACGGCGCCCAGATCGAAGCCGCCGTTACCGCCGCGAGGATCGCGGCGAGCGATGGAAACGGTGCCATCTTTGCACCGCTTGCTATGGGTGGGGCAGGGGGGCTGCGTGCCTCGGGCCTTCCACTGGAACGGTTGGCCCGCTGGCTGGAGGGGATGGAAAGCGCCATTCTCAAGGCGATGCGAACACTTGACGATATTGAAAAGTGGACGGCACGGGCAGAGAACGCCATGTCGCATTTGTCGGGCCGCACGCCTGTCGCCTTGCGAAAGACGTTCTCTCATTGGCCTTTGGTGTCCGCCCCGATGGCTGAGGCCATGACCGGAGCCAGTCGCGCCGCCGTACAGCGCAATCTGGCGTGGATGGAAGAAAGCGGTTTGATCCGCGAGGTGACAGGGTTGGGACGGTATAGAATTTGGTCTTCCGACACCTGAAAGTCGATCCGCCGGGTTTGCCTGGCAGGGTCGCGCAAAAGCGCGGGCGGCGGTGCCTAGACCTTCATCAGGCGTTTCAGCCAGTGGCTCAATTCGCGGTCCGTGTGTTGCCCGTCGGATCGCATCAATGAATATCTGCGGGCGGCGTCGCGTGCATCGGTTGGTGAAAGGCCAAAAGCGTCGCGGAAGGCGCGGCTGAAGGACCCATCACTGGCAAATCCCCATGTCGCGGCCACTTCGGAAACGCGATCCGGAATCTTGAGCGGGTTCGACAATTCCTGAAAACAGCGCGCCAAGCGCCGCTGGCGGACGTAGGCGCTTACCCCGTTGTGGGGGCTGAACATCCGGTAGAGCGTGGCGCGTGAAACGCCGAACTTTGCACACAGATACGTCGCGTCTAGGTTCGGGTTCCCTAGGTCGTTGTCAATGCCGGCCTTGATCCGGCTTAGCAGCGCGGCGCTGAAGGCATCCCGCGCCGGGTCGGCGGCAACAACGGAAGGTCCGGCGCAACCGGCAATCAGATGCACCGTCGCCTGGGCGACGCAGGCGGCCTCTTGCGGGGTCATCCTGGGGGCTTTTCGGGAAAGATCGGTGAGGTAGCGGCTGAGCAAACCACCCGTGGGGCTGTCCTTGGACAAAACTAGCCCATGCAGCGAATCCGGGTCTGACAAAAGTGGGGCGAGAACGCTGCGCGGAATGGCGAGGTTGGTGCTGCGAAAGGACACGGGGTTGATCTTCACAGGGCGGGAAAGATCGACGATCCAGACATCGCCAGAGTTCACCTCCATGTCCCTGCCTTCGACATTGCTGCCAAAGCTGCCTTCCTCGTACACTTGGACAAGGTAGTGATCGATGCCGCTGCGGGCGATGGTCTGGGGCGAACGCCAGAACTTAATCTGTTCCGTTTCGCTGACACCCAGCACCAATGACCCGAAATGCCAGGCTGAAAAGCCAAACCGAAAATCGGAAACATCTTCGGGCGCTACGTCGATGTCATAGACTGTGGCGACGGTTTCAGACCATTGCTGAAAAGCGGCTTCGCCGACCGTTTGCCCGAAGGGCAAGATCAGGCCCGGCAGTTCAGCATTGTCAGAGCTTCCGCTCATCCGGTCTTCCTGCAGTGAACATGCTTGACGTGCATCGGCAGAACAATCGTTATCTCATGTTGGTCATGTCTGACTAGGCCCGTGTAGCCTGTCCAAGCAGCGCGGAATAGGGGTCTAATTCCGGAGGGGGCAGAATAGTACGCTAAGGTAGCGCCTTCGGACCACGCGTTCCGTCGGTGCGACTGCGCGAATGAGACGTCACGTCAAGGGATTGAGACACACCGCCAAGTCGGGCTTGCGTCCGCGTGTTAGGTTGAACGCAGTGTCCAAGCCTGGTTCAGCGCCGGACAGACAAGCGGTTCAAGATGGCAGCTGGCGCTGTCAAGTCCAGGGGCGGATAAACGTGAAGAACACTCGCAGGATGACTGCTGCCTTCGTGACCATTTTCCGTGTGTTGTGTCTGAGCCTTGCAGGTCTTGTCGCAAGCGGCCTCCTGTCTGCGGCACAGGCCGATGCCTATCTGACGCCGACGGTCAGTTGCGGAAGCGAATGCTACAGCGGCGATCCCATCAATTTCAGCTTTGTCGACACATTGCCATCCTACAAAGGCACAAGTAACGGGTCGGTCACCCCGGCGTCAGCTTACCAAGCGGTCTGCTATGACATTTATCTTGATGACCCGCTTGCGCTTAGAGTCGCGACCAATCGCATTTACACGTATTGCTCAAATTCATATGGCGGCCAGCCACTTTTTTACGATCATCACGACGCCCGGTTTAATGGGTTGGATGCCGCGATCGATCTGCCAGCCGGGCAACATTCCTTTTCGGTCCGGCGCACCTGGATCCCCAACCTTTTCTTTTTCTTGGCTGACAACATCAAGTTCGACTACGTGACCACGATCTATTTCGATGTGACGGACCGCGCTCTGCTGAGCATTCCAAGCGGCTCGCCGCAGATTGTGCAGGTTGATCAGCAATTCCCGCAGCCGCTTGAAGTGCTTGTGACGAACGAGTTGGGCCAGATCATGCCGAACAGCCCGGTCACCTTCACGCAGCGCTATACGGCTGGCTCGCTGGCAATGGCCAACCTCAGCAGCATGACGGCAATGACCAATGCCGAAGGTATCGCCAAAGTGACGGCAACTGCCAACGGCTATCGTGGTCGGTATGCGATTGATGCGCGTGGGGTGGGTACCAGAAATGCCGTCTCATTCTCCTTGCGAAATACGGGTCCGCCAGCGCGGATTGAGATCCTTGGCGGCGCAGACCAGACCGCGCTGTTGCTGACCCCTTTTGCACAGGCGCTACGCCTGCGGCTGACCGATGTGGATGGTCTCCCGACAAGTGGAGTAACCGTCACCTTTACCGCGCAGTATGACCCGCAGAACATGTCGGCCCTGGCGGTGCTGAGCAGCGCCACGGCGGTGACTGACCGGGACGGTATCGCGAGCATCACGGCAAGCGCGAACGGCTATAGCGGGTTTCACAGTGTGATCGCCTCGGCGCCGGGTACGAACCAGACGGCAAGTTTTGCCCTTTCCAACCATGGGCCTGGCGCGAGGATTTCGGTCAAAAGCGGAAGTTTGCAGGCGACCCCGCTTTTGTCCGCGTTTCCCGCTTTGCTGGAAGTGTTGGTGACGGATGATATCGGGCAACCTGCCAGCGGCGTTCGTGTGGATTTCGCCACCCAGGGTCTGCCGCCAGGGTATTCGGCTGGAGCAGTCTTTGGCAGCGCGTTTGTCGTGACAGATCGCTTTGGCATCGCGCGGATGCCGGCATCCGCGAACGGCTATAGCGGCGATCATCTTGCCATTGCGACCATCAACGGCACTACTGCCTCGGTCAACTTCAAGCTGCGAAATTTGGGGCAACCCAGTAAGTTCGGTCCGGTGACCGGATCGGACCAAACCGTCCGGGTGCTGGAAAGCTATCCTGTGCCACTGCAGGTTCAGGTCCTGGATGATGCCGGAACCCCGGCGAGCGGTGCCGTAGTCTATTTTGCGGCGCCATCGAACGGCGCTTCCGTCAGCCTTGATCGGCAAAGTGTGACGGCTGACTTTGATGGCATGGTGGCCGTGACGGGAACTGCCAATGGTGAAGTTGGTACGTTCGAAGTGGTTGCCAGCCTGCCGTCCGGCGACGTTCCTGCGCTTTTCACGCTGAACAATATTCCCGCCGCACCAATCGTGACCAGCCTAAGCCCCAGAGGCGGCAGCGCGTCTGGAGGGGAACAGGTCATTGTTACGGGCAAGAACTTTATCAATGTGACAGGGATTACCATCGGTGGTGTCGATGTCCCCGCCTATACGGTCAACAGTCCGACCTCGATCACCTTGACAACGCCGCCGGGGTCGCCCGGTCTTGCCATACTGGAGATCACGACCATTTCCGGCAGCAACGGAACTGGCACGCTTTTCCGATATGGTCCGTCGCCCATTTTGTTAAAGGAAGTTCCAGCGACAACACTGGTCGTGACCCAGCCGACAAGACCGTTTACGCCGATCACGGTCGAATATGCCGTCGGTCAACCCAGATTTTCGCTTTCTGGCGGCATTTTGCCCGCAGGGTTGACCTTTTCTTCAACCACCGGAGAAATCAGTGGCACGCCCACCGAAGAGTTGGCAGAGACCGTCTTTACGTTAACAGTGACGGACCAATCCGTGCCGACGCCCGCCTCGGCCTCGGAAACCTTCAGTCTGACGGTCGAGCCACTCCGCTTGAATTTCAGCAGTTGGACGGACACCTCCAATTGCGACTCGCCATTCTACTCCACATTGAAAGATCAACTGGGAAATCCCGTCCAAGGAGCCACCATTGATCTGTCGCCTTCCAGGGGCGAGCTTAGCGCGAACACGAGAGTGACGGACAGTTCGGGGACCGTAAGTGTCACCATCAAGAAATTCACGTTTTTAGGCTACTCGATCGTTGAAAATTATTATAGCGGCAGCGTAACAAGCGGAGCGAGTATCAACAATCTGACCGTGACGGCCACCGTTCCG
>JAYSSN010000496.1:0-17946 GCA_043720555.1 Rhodobacterales bacterium
GACCGGTTGGACCATGCAGCCCAAGAGGCGAACCTGCAGCATCGCGTCGGAGCGCCGCTTTTCAACCGCGACCAGAGATATTACCGATGTCGATGATGCCACCAGTCCGGCGCTGCGGGATGACAGTGCAATTACCGTGGTATTCGACCGTGTGGCGGCGTCGGATCAGGCGACCGACGGCCGGGTTCGCGCGCGCGGCGATGTGCGGCGATGTTCAGACCGCAGCTGCGACGGCATCGACAATCCCGTCCACCACATCAACCAACAGGGACTCGTCTTCGCATTCGGCCATGACACGCACCAACGGCTCGGTCCCCGATTTGCGGATCAACAGACGACCCTTGCCCTTCAGGCTTTGCTCGGCCGCTGCAATCACCCGCTGCACCGAGGCTGCCGCGAGCGGTTCCTGCCCCGCCCCGTAGCGCACGTTTTTCAACATCTGGGGCACCGTGTCGAACTGCTTGACAAGGCCCGATGCCGCCTGCCCGGTGCGCGCCATTTCCGCCAGAAACTGCAACCCCGCAATCAAGCCGTCGCCGGTGGTGGCATAATCGGTCATCACGATGTGGCCCGACTGCTCCCCTCCCAGGTTGAAGCCGCCCTTGCGCATTGCCTCCACAACATAGCGGTCGCCCACCGCCGTGCGTTCCAGCCGCAGGCCATGCCCCTCCAGATGCCGCTCCAACCCGAGGTTCGACATCACGGTTGCCACCAGTGTATTGCCGTTCAGGCGGCCCTCGGCGGCCCAGCGGGTGGCCAGCAGCGCCATGATCTGATCGCCGTCGGCAACGGTGCCGTGCTGATCAAGGATCATCACCCGGTCGGCATCGCCGTCAAGGCAGATGCCCACGTCCGCGCCATGGGCCACCACCGCCTCGGCTGCAGTCTGGGTATGGGTGGATCCGCATGACTCATTGATGTTCTTGCCGTTCGGGGTGACGCCCACGCTGATCACATCGGCGCCCAGTTCCCACAGCACCTCGGGTGCTGCCTTGTAGGCCGCACCATTGGCGCAGTCGATCACCACCTTCAGCCCATCCAGCCGCAGGCCCGACGGAAAGGTGGTCTTGGTGAATTCCTGATAGCGTCCGCGCCCGTCGTCGATGCGCCGGGCGCGGCCGATATTTTCGGATTTGGCCGGAGCAATCTCGCCATCGAGGATCGCTTCGATTTCCGCCTCGGCCTCGTCGCTCAGCTTGAATCCATCGGGGCCAAAGAACTTGATGCCGTTGTCATGGTGCGGGTTGTGGCTGGCGCTGATCATGACGCCCAGATCGGCCCGCATGCTGCGTGTCAGAAACCCCACCGCAGGTGTGGGCACCGGGCCCAGCAGCAGCACGTTCATCCCGGTGCTGGTCAGCCCCGCGGTCAGCGCGTTTTCCAGCATGTAGCCCGACAGACGCGTATCCTTGCCGATGACCACGCGGTGTTCGTTGCCATTGTCGCGCCGAAAGTACCGCCCCGCCGCCGCGCCCAGACGCAAGGCGACCTCGGCGGTCATCGGATAGGTGTTTGCGCGGCCGCGCACGCCATCGGTGCCAAACAGTTTTCTGGTCATGCCTCATATCCCTTTGTCACCGCTTGCCACAGCGATATTGCCTGCCGCGTCTGGGCCACATCATGCACCCGCACCATCTGCACCCCTTGCGCGATCCCTGCAAGGGCCACGGCCACTGATCCCGGCATCCGCTGATCGGCGTGATCCGTGCCGGCAATGGTGCCGATGAACCGCTTGCGGCTGGCCCCCAGCAGGATCGGGCAGCCAAGCCCGTGAAACAGCGACAGGCGGTGCAGCAGGGTCAGGTTCTGGGCCAGCGTCTTGCCAAAGCCGATGCCGGGGTCGATCGCGATGCGCGCGGGGGGGATGCCAGCGGCCATAGCGGCAGCGATGCGGGCTTGCAGAAAGTCGTACACATCCAGCAGCACATCATCATAGCGCGGGTCGGCCTGCATCGTCGGCGGGGAGCCTTGCGCGTGCATCAGGATGACAGGCGCGCCCGCGCTGGCGGCAAAGCCCGCCATACCGGGATCAAAGGTCAGGGCCGCCACATCGTTCACGATGCCGGCCCCCGCGGCAAAGGCCGCCTGCGCCACCATTGTCTTGCGGGTGTCGATGCTGACCGGCGTGGCAATGCCCGCCGCGCGGATGGCGGCGATCACGGGTGCGGTGCGGGCAATTTCATCCACCGGATCAACCACCACAGCACCGGGCCGGGTGCTTTCGCCGCCGATGTCGATGATGTCGGCCTCCGCCATCGCCCGCACCTGCGCCAACGCTGCGGTGCGGCCGGTAAAGCGGCCGCCATCGGAAAAGCTGTCTGGCGTCACGTTGAGGATACCCATGATGCGGGGCTGGTCCATCGCAACCCCGCCAAAGGCCACGCGGGGCGCGGTCAGCGGGGCAAGCTGCGCCGTGGTCAGATCCGCGGCGGGCAGGATGCGGGGCGGCTGGGTGCGGTGCAACACCTCGACCCGGTCAAACCAGCACCAGCCCCCGGCGAGGGTGAATGCCCCAGCCGGACGGGCGGGGTCTGTCATCGGAATGGGCCGGATATAGTCCATGGCTGAGCGTTAAGCCCTAGGGATAGGTCAGGCAAGCCCTGCGCGCACGACCGGCACGCGGCTTTGTGCCGGCAGTGCAACAGTCCCGTGAACGACGACCTTCGCCGCTTGCATCGTTTCCGCCAGCCACAGTGTCAGGGACAGCGGGTCTGCGCCCGCCGGGGCGTTGGTCGCATCCAGCACCATCTTGGACGGGGCCCAGACCACCATCCGCCCGCGCCGGATCGCCCAATCCATTTCCGTGCGCGTGCCCACGACCACACAACGCGGATCGCGCGCCGCCAGCATCCAGGCGTTCTGTTCGATGGCCAGCAGGTCAATCCGCCGCTGTGTGGGCTTGTGACCCGTACCAGGACGGGGCGTGCCGGGCAGACCGACTGTCAGGATCACCGACACAGATTCGGCCTGTAATGTGTTGAGATAGTTTGGTAATTCAGGATCATTGATCGTTGCGTTATCCAGATGCACGATCAGGGGATGCACTGCATCTCCCGTCACCGTGGCGGTGTCGGTACGGGCCCGCACGATCTCGACCCCCAAGGCATAGGGGCCGACATCCAGCTTCTCGATCCGCAGGAATATCCGCAGCGCCTGCGGTTCCGACAGCACCCTTGCGGCGATGCGGTCGGCCAATGTTTCCAGCAGGTTCAGCCGCTCTGCCGCAAGCTCCGCGGCAATCGCCTCGGTAATCCGATCATAGGACAGGATGCGATCCACGTCATCATGCAAAGGGCCATGCGGCGCCACTTCGACCACCACGTTGAATCGCAGACGCTGCTTGTGCCCACGTTCTTGCTGGAACGCCCCGATATCGGCGTCAACCACATGATCGCGCAGGGAAATGCGATCAACGGGATCGCCGGTTGCCATCGCCAGTGCGCGGTCCTCGGGATGGGCAAAGGCCAGGGCAGCATCGGTCATGAGGTGGGCCTTTCGGGGCAGTGCAACGCGGGGCAGCCTAGCGCCCCCACGCCGATTGCATGGACCGGAACCGCCCCTCGCCGCAAGGGATGCGACACGGTGGATCGGCCAGAACTGGCCGATCCCGCCGTATCGTTGTTGCCCCAAGGCGCAGCTGTGCCGGTCAGTTCTGCCGGTAAAACAGATGCGCACCGATGGCCGCCGTGCGCGGAAACCGCCGCGACCAGCTTGGACTGACACCCGTGGTGTGAAAATAGGTTGCCCCACCGGTCAGCGCGCGCGGCGCGCCGTCCAGCATTGCACGCGCAATGCGCCCGGCCCGGTCTATCGACCCACCATCGCGCATCCTGTCGGAGTTGCCGTCACAGGTATAGCTGAACTGGCAACCGCCACCGCCGCCCTGATTTACCACGCCGCAGACGGACCGCGGATATCGGCCACTATCCACCCGGTTCAGGATCACCTCGGCCACCGCAACCTGACCTTTGATCGATTCACCGCGGGATTCGAAATACAGCGCGGTGCGCAGGCATTCCCAATCAGCCCCGCCAGACGGTGCCGCCTGTGCGCCCAACCATGCGGCGTCATAGCGGATCACCATTTCCCGCGCGCCATTTGCACTTGCCACCGCAGGGGCGACCACAGCAGGCGCCTTTGGCCCTGCCGCGATTGCGGCAAGCCGCGCCTGCGGCAGGCCACGTACCGTGGCGCGTTCACTGCCCAGCAGTGCCGACATCTGCGCGCCAAGCGTCGCTGTCGGGTCGGTTGCGGTGCTGACCGTCACTTCGGCAAGCGCCATTCCATTCATCATAACAGCCATAACAAGGCCGCCGAACATCGTCCGGACCATTCGCATGAGTATTCCCCAGGTGCGTTTCGCAAAAACGTCAGCCCAACCCGCAGACCGGACAACGAACATCGGGGGCTAAGAGGAATCCGCCGTCGCGTCCACCCGAGTGGTAAATTTGTCACGATTTTATGTATGATTTTGGCGGAAATCCGCTCATCTTACATGAGGAATGCCAGATATGTCATTGAATTCATACCGGTATACTATCTCTTGATCGGATCTTTCAACGCCAGATGGGCGGCGGCTAGCCGTGCCATCGGCACCCGGTAAGGTGAACAGGACACATAGTCGAACCCCGCCCTGCGGCAAAAATCGATTGATTCGGGGTTGCCGCCATGTTCGCCGCAGATCGACAGCGTCAGATCGGCACGGGTGGCGCGGCCCCGGTCGGCGCCGATGTGCAACAACTCTCCCACGCCATCCACGTCGAGAATATGGAACGGGTCTTCGGGGAACACGCCCTGCTGGACATAGGTGTTCATGAAGCGCCCGGCGTCGTCGCGCGAAAGTCCGTAAGTCATCTGCGTCAGATCATTGGTGCCGAAGGACAAAAATGCCGCGTGCTGGGCAATTTCACCCGCCCGCAGGGCCGCGCGCGGCGTTTCGACCATCACACCCAGCTTATAATCGAAATCGGCACCTGCCTGCGTGCGCACTTTCGCCGCCACCGCATCGATGCGGGTCTTGACCAGTTCGACCTCGCGCTTGGCCGATACGAGGGGAATCATCACCTCGGGCACCACGGCGTCGCCGCGGCGGTTGACCTCCACCGTCGCCTCGAAAATGGCCTGGGCCTGCATTTCATAGATTTCGGGCAGCACAATGCCCAGACGCACGCCCCGCATCCCGAGCATCGGGTTGAATTCGGCCAGCGCCTCGGCCCGGCGGGTGACCTCGGACAACGGGCGGTCCAGCGCCTCGGCCAGGTCGCGCAGTCCTTCGCGGGTGTTGGGCAGGAATTCGTGCAACGGCGGGTCGAACAGGCGGATACAGACCGGCAGGCCGTGCATGATCTCGAACAGTTCGATGAAATCGGCACGCTGCATGGGCAGCAGGCGCGCCAGAGCTGCGGCCCGGTCGGCTGGCGTGTCGGCAAAGATCATCTCGCGCATGGCCACGAGGCGATCTTCGTCAAAGAACATGTGTTCGGTCCGGCACAGGCCGATACCTTCGGCAAGGAAGGCCCGCGCGGTTATCGCGTCTGCGGGGGTGTCGGCATTGGCACGGATGCCGATATCACGCGCGGCATCCGCCCAGGACAGCAGCTTGCGAAAGGTATCATCCAGCGCGGGAGGCAGCATGTCGGCCACACCCGCCAACGCCTCGCCACGGGTGCCGTCGACGGTGACGATATCGCCTTCGGCAAAGCTGCGGCCATCCGCGATCAGGCGCTTTTCCTTGGAATCGAGCCGCAGCGTCGAGGCGCCGACCACACATGGCAGGCCAAGCCCGCGCGCGATCACGGCCGCGTGGCTGGTGATGCCGCCGCGTTCGGTCAGCACCGCCACCGCCGAGTGCATGCCACGGATATCCTCGGGCGAGGTTTCGCGGCGCACCAGAACACAAGGCTCGCCGCGCGCGGCACTCGCCTGGGCGGCGGAGGATGAAAACACGATGCGCCCGGTGGCGGCCCCGGGGCTGGCGGCGATCCCCTTGGCAAAGACATCGCGGGGCCCGCGCGGGTCCACCTGGGGGTGCAGCAGTTCGGACAGCGCGCGCGGTTCGACACGCAGGATCGCCTCGTTCTGCGTGATGATGCCGTCATCGGCCAGCGCCACCGCGATTTTCAGCGCGGCACGCGACGAGCGTTGCACCCGGACCGCGTCGAGCACGGCCAGTTGCCCATCCTCGATGGTGAATTCGATCTGCATTTCTTCACGCAGCTTCATGCGGCCCCTGGTGCCATGTTCCAGCAGGGCTGCGAAAATCCCGGGCGCGATGTCTTGCAGCGACCGGCCGCGCGGATCGTGCGTCAGATACAGCGCTTCGGTGCGGGTCAGTGCGGCGCGGCCCTGCGACTGGCCCAGATAGCGCCCCGTGATCTGCGGCTGGCCCGTCACCGGATCGACGAACTGGATCACGCCCGACCCCGATATGCCCTGCCCGATGCCCTGCGCCATCGCCTGCACGACAAGGCCCAGCCCTGCCGTCTGGGCCGCCCCCTTGGCCTGGCGCAGCAGGCGGGCCGAGGTGCCCTCCCACGCGCGGGCCATGAAGCGCAGCACTTCGGCCAGTTGCGTGGCGGGGTCTTCGGGGAACGGCTCGTCGGTTTCGGCTGCATAGTTGCGCAGCGCATCGCGGATGGCATCATGGCCGGGGATGGACTGGTCGAACATGTCGGGGTCAAGGCGGGCGACATGAATGGCATAGGACTGAATGAAGCGCAGCCAGATCGCATCGGCGGCAGCCGACCCGTGGCGCGTGGTCAGCGCCGCGTGGCGCCCCGCGTTCATGCCGATGTTCAGCACCGTGGCAGGCCCGCCAAAATCGGGGTTTTCGGGGCTGGGGCGGACAGAAATCAGCGCGGCATCGCCGAAGTGATGCAGGATGCCTGCGGTGTCGATGCGGTGGCCCTGGGCGATCGATTTCACCGATGTGGCCGGAAGCGCCACGGTCTTTGGCACCGGCATATCGAGGCGGATCAGGCGCTGCAGGCATTTCGCGCGCCAGCCATGCGTAACCGACTGGATCAGCGCCGTGGGCGTAACCAGTGTGAAGTCGGGCTGGGGATCGTGTTTCTGCACTGCGGCATCCTATGTTGCAGTGCAGGATAGGCGATTTGCGGTGCCGCGCAAGTGGGGCGTGCGGAAGCGGGGGCCAGCCCCCGCACCCCCGGGATATTTAGGGACGGAAAATGCGGTCAGCCGTCGAGTTTGGTCAGGTCGGCCACCTGCCCGCAAAGCTGGCGGATGCGGTGCAAAAGGTTCAGGCGGTTGCGGCGGATGATGGGGTTGGCGGCGTTGATCTGCGTGGCGGTGAAGAAGGCATCGATGGGGGCGCGAAGGGTGGCCATGGCGGCCATGGCGGTGGTGAAATCTTCGGCAACCATGGCGGGGGAGATCTGCGCCTCGGCGGTGTCGAGGGCGGCAAAGAGCGTGCGTTCTTCGTCGTTTTCCGCGAATTTGGGGTCTGCGCCGAAGGAATATTCGACACCGTCTTTTTGTTCGGCCTGCGTGAGGATGTTGTTGGCGCGTCTGAACCCCTGGATCAGGTTCGCGCCGTCATCGGTTTGCAGGATGGCCTGCAAGGCGCGGGCGCGTCTGACGAGGAGGGTGAGGTCGTCGCTGTGTGGCATGGCAAGGCAGGCGTCGATGACATCGTGGCGGATGCCCTGATCCTTGAGGAAGACCTTGAGGCGGTCGTGGAGGAAGGAGTAGAGATCGTATGATTGCACTTGCATGGCTGTCGCAACAGCCTCACGTGCTTCCATCAACTTTCCGAGTAACTCCTGACCGCGCGTAGCTCTTTCAATTGTTGAAACCGCAACTTTCATTTCGTCATAATCCAAGTTTGATGAACGCAGTTTAGAAACATCCAAGCCCAGTTCTTCAAGCTGACTCATTATCTTACTCATTTGCTCGTTTAGCTGGTCAATGATACCACGTTGGGCCACCATCCCGTGAATGATCGGACCTGCTAACCCAATCCGCACCTCATTCCCCACTACCAACCGGATCACCCCCAACGCCGCCCGGCGCAGGGCGAAGGGGTCTTTGCTGCCCGTGGGTTTCTCGTCTATCGCCCAGAAGCCGGTCAGGGTGTCGATCTTATCGGCGAGTGCTACGGATACGCTGACGGGTTCGGTGGGAACGGCATCGCTAGGCCCCAAGGGGGAATAGTGGTCGCGGGCGGCGAGGGCCACGGCCTCGGGCAAGCCCGCCGCGCGGGCATAATACATCCCCATGATGCCTTGCAGTTCGGGGAATTCGCCGACCATGGCAGACCGCAGATCGGCCTTGGCGAGGGTGGCGGCCTGTTCCGCCAGATCGGGATCTGCCCCCACAATCGGGGCGATTTCACGCGCCAGTGCTGCGATGCGATCCACCCGGTCGGACTGGCTGCCCAGTTTGTTGTGGAAGGTAACGGATTTCAACCCGTCCAGCCACTCGCCCATCGGTGCAGAGCGAGGGTTGGCCTTCGCCACCCGCAGATCGTTTTCCCAGAAGAACCGCGCATCCGACAGGCGGGCCGACAGCACCTTCTGGTTGCCCGCAAGGATCGTGGCCCCGCCATCGGGGGCGGCAATGTTGGCCACCGTGATGAAGCGGTCGATCTGCCCGCCCGCGTTTTTCACCGAGAAGAACTTCTGATGTTCGCGCATGGAGGTTTGCAGCACCTCGGGCGGCAGCGTCAGGAAATCGTCCCCGATCCGGCCCATCAGCACCACGGGCCATTCGACCAGACCCGCCACTTCCGCCAGCAAGCCCGCATCCGGCACGACCTGACCACCCACCGCGAAGGCGGCATTCACGGCATCGTTCCAGATGTGGCGTTCGCGTTCGGCGCTGTCCAGCATCACGCGGGCGCGCAGCAGTTTCGCGCGGTAGTCGTCGAAGGATGACACCGGGAAACGCCCCTTCCCCATGAAACGATGGCCCCCGGTGGTGTTGGCCGCCACGATCCCGTCCACGGTCAGCGGGACCACCGTACTGCCGCCCTCGTCGCCAAGCAGGCACAGGATGGATTGCAAAGGCCGCACCCAGCGCAGGCTGCCCGCGCCCCAGCGCATGGATTTTGGCCAGGGAAAGGTGCGGATCGCAGCCTCCAGCACCTCGGCAATGATGGCCGCCGCGGCGCGGCCCGGCTTTTGGATGACCGCATAGTAGACCTGCGCCTTCTTGTCGTCACGCAGCTCCAGATGCTCCAGCATCAGGCCGGTACTGCGCAAAAAGCCGTCAATCGCCGCTTGCGGCGCATCGGCACGGGGGCCTTTGCGTTCCTCGACCACGGGGCGGGATTCGGACGTCAGCCCTTCAATTGTCAGGGTCAGGCGGCGGGGTGTGCTGAACGCCCCCGCCGATACATAGGTCAGCCCGGCGCCCACCAGACCGTCGGTCACCATGCGCTTCAGGTCATCCCGCGCGCGGGCCTGCATCCGGGCGGGGATTTCTTCGGAGAAGAGTTCGATCAGAAGGTCGGGCATGGGTATGTTCCTGGCAGTCAGGGCCTGACGCCCATGGTGATCTTGCGGTTGTTTTGCGTCTCGCGGGTCACCCGAAAGCCAAGATCGGTCAGAATCTGGGCCACGGCCGCGTGCGTTTCCTGCCCCAGCCGTTCGGGGCCGGTATCGACGGCAACCACGCGGGTGCGGCGCAGCACGTTCACTGCACCGGACAGCACCTCGGGCTCTGCCCCTTCGACATCGCATTTCAACAGCGCCACGTCGCCCCAGCCTGCGTCCGCCGCAATCGCATCCAGGGCGCGCGCGGCTACCTTGATCGGGCGGTAGGCGGGATCATCCGGATCGGCAATGACCGAGCTGTCGGCGCGTTCGGGGGCGCTGAAAAACGTAAGCTCTTCGGCATGGCTCCACAGCACCTGCTGACAGACTTCGACACCCGGCAGATGTGCCGTGTTCTGCGCAAGGCAGGAAAACACGGCCGGATCGCCTTCGATCGCGTGGACGGTGGCCCCCTGTGCCGCACAGGCCATGGCGAATTCGCCGACATTCGCACCGATATCAACCACCAGATCGCCGGGTTGCAGCGTCACATGCGTGCCAAGGCCGAACTGGCGTCCCAGCCGGTCCAGCCGATGCGCCAGACCGCGCCGGTACATGCGCCAGCGCAACGGCGACGGCACCATGATGCGGGTGCCTTCGGTATCGACAGCCCAGCCATCCCCCACCTGAACGAGGCTGACCGGCCGATGCGGCCCGATCCCAAGCTGCGTCATCGCGTTGTGCAGCCGGAAGTGCAGTGCCTGTTTCAACGTCAGGCGCAAGTGATCCGTCATGGCATATCCTCGCGCAACTGGTGCCAGGCAAAGGCGCGGCCATCATCAAAGATCGCGACCACACGGTCGACACCGGGGTGGATGTTGGCCTGTGACAGAAAGGCAAGTGCCTCGCCCTGCTCCAGTGCGGCCCCGATGGCCGCTGCGTCAAAGCAGTCGAACCAGCCCGGCGCGATCAGGGGCACCGCCTGCGGATAGCTGCGGTAGGTTTCGCTGAGCAAGGCCTGCGTCATCGGTGTGCGAAAGCAGGCGCGGAACCGCAGCGGCGAGCTGTTTGCATCAATGCCCGTCACATTGTCGGCAATGATCGCTTCGGGCCGGTCGCCTGCGATCGGGGTCAGCAGAATTTCATGCCCCGGCACAAAGGCTATCGGCTCATAATATGCGTAAATCTGCAGCCAGTACATGGCTATGCCTGCGGTGACGGCAACTAGCACGATGGAACCTCCGACGATCTTGCCATTCATGCCCCACCCGCTTCGGTCGTCACAAATGCATCCGCACACGCCTTGGCCAGCGCGCGGACCCGCCCGATATAGGCCTGCCGTTCGGTGACGCTGATGACGCCGCGTGCGTCGAGCAGGTTGAACAGGTGGCTGGCCTTGATGCACTGGTCATAGGCGGGATGCGCCATCACGATGGTACGCCCGGCCTTGTCGGGCTGATCCGCGCCAAGGATGCGGGCGCATTCGGCCTCGGCGTTTTCAAAGTGATCAAACAGCATCCGTGTATCGGCCTGATCAAAGTTGTGGCGCGAGTATTCCTGTTCGGTCTGGCGGAAGATATCGCCATACGTCAGCGCAATCGGCGCATCCGGATCGTTGAAGGGCATGTCCATCACATGATCGACGCCCAGCACATACATCGCCAGACGCTCCAACCCGTAGGTCAGCTCGCCCGATACCGGATGACAGTCATGCCCGCCGACCTGCTGGAAATAGGTGAACTGGCTGACTTCCATGCCATCGCACCACACCTCCCAGCCCAGCCCCCAGGCACCGAGTGTGGGGCTTTCCCAGTCATCCTCGACAAAACGGATGTCATGCAGGCCGGCATCAATGCCGATGGCCTGCAACGATCCCAGATACAGCGCCTGCAAGTCTGGCGGCGACGGTTTGATGATGACCTGATACTGGTAGTAGTGCTGCAGCCGGTTGGGGTTTTCGCCGTAGCGCCCGTCGGTCGGGCGCCGCGAGGGTTGCACATAGGCCGCGGCCCATGGCTTTGTGCCCAACGCCCGCAGGGTTGTCGCGGGGTGAAAGGTGCCCGCGCCCACTTCCATGTCATAGGGTTGCAGTACGGCGCAGCCCTGGGCCGCCCAGTACGACTGAAGACGCAGGATAATATCCTGAAAACTGCGGGGTAGCGTGCTGGCCATGCGTGGAGCCTCTTGAAAAGTGCCCTCTCCATAGGCAAGAGGCGGGGGATGGTCAATTGGCGCAGGCGCCGCCGGGGCGGGCGTGGGCGGTTAATGTGACGGCAAAGATCGGTCCCCGCAGCGGTGACCTGAAATGGATGGAACGTTATGGCAATCTTGCGCGGTCTTGCAGCAGTCTGGATGATGCTTTTCGCGGTCATGGCGGGGCCTGCTGCTGCACAGGATCAGGTCTGGGTGCAGGTCGAGGCGCAACCCACCCTGGTTGATGCCGAGGACCGCGCGCGGGCCTACGCGTCGGTGTTTCCCGATGTCAGCGGCTATCAGCTGCGGTCGGGGTGGTACGCGATTGTGCTGGGGCCGTATGGCGCCGGGGCCGGTGCGGCACAGCTGGCCATCCTGCAGCGCGACGGCATGATCCCCCCGGACAGCTTCATCGCCCTTGGCAACGACTTCCGTGAGCAGTTCTGGCCGGTGGGGGGCACATCGCGGATCGTGCCACGGGTCACCACGGAACCTTTGCTGACAGACCCGTCGGTGATCGCCCCCCTCACGGTCGCGCCGCCGGAACCCGATGTCATCGCCCTGCCCCCCACCCTCATCGACGAAACCCCCGCCGAAGCGCGTGCGTCCGAGGCGCTGCTGGAACGCCCCGACCGCGAGGCGCTGCAGGTCGCACTGAAGTGGTTCGGCTTTTACGATGGCGGTATTGACGGCGCCTTCGGGCGCGGCACCCGCGCCTCCATGGCCGCCTGGCAAGAGGCGAACGGTCTGGAACCCACGGGCATCCTGACCACGCGGCATCGCGCGACGCTGGTGGCTGACTATCAGGCCGACCAGGCCGAATTCGGCTTTCAGACCGTCAGCGAAGCCGAAGCCGGGATCGAGATCACGCTGCCCCTGGGCCTTGTGACCTTCGATCACTACGAACCACCGTTCGTGCATTTTGTGCCAAAAGACGGATCCGACCTGCGTGTCACCCTCATCAGTCAGCCGGGCGATCAGGCCGCACTTTATGGCCTGTATGACATCCTGCAAACGCTGGAAATCATGCCACCCGATGGGTTGCGCGAACGCGGCGAGCGGTCGTTCACCATCAACGGCGCCAATGCCACCGTGGCGAGCTACGCCTATGCCGAGACCAGCCAGGGCCTGATCAAGGGCTATATCATCAGCTGGAACCCCGCGCGGGCCGATGATATCGGCCGCATCCTGCCCGCGCTGCAGAACAGCTTTCGCCCGCTCGGCGACAGCGCCCTTGATCCCGGTCTGGTGGTGATGGATGCCGGCACGCGGTCGGGCCTGCTGGCCGGGCTCGAGGTGCGCAGACCCGCGTTCTCGCGGTCGGGTTTCTTTGTGGCGGCGGACGGCAGCGTGCTGACCACAGTCGACGCGGTGGCCGAATGCACCCGCATTACCATCGAACGCGATGTCGACATGACCGTGGGTTTCAGCGACGCGGCCACGGGCATTGCCCTGCTGCGTCCGACCGCACCGATGTCGCCGCCTGCCGTGGCCACATTTCAGCTGGCCCCTGACCGGATCGGTGCCGAAATCGCGGTGGCGGGTTATTCTTATGAAGACAAGCTGAACGCACCTGTGCTGACCTATGGTGGCTTGGAAGCCTCGGAAGGTCTGAATGGCGAGACCGGCGTGAAACGGCTGGCGCTGCACGCGCTGGCCGGGGATGCGGGCGGGCCTGTCATCGACCCCACGGGTGCGGTGTTGGGCATGCTGCAACCCGCGCCGCAGGACAGCGCGCGCCGACTGCCCGCCGACGTGGCCTATGCCACCACAGCGGCGGTGATCGCACCGCTGCTGACCGCGGCCGGCATCACACCCGTGCAAACCGCCCGCCAGGGTGCCATGGCGCCTGAAGATCTGACCGCAGAGGCTATCAGCATGACGGTGCTGGTGTCGTGCTGGCAGTGATGTGATCGGCGATGCTGGTGGCGCAATCAGCGCTGCCAGAACCGCGGCAGCACCAGCACCAGCAGCGCCAGCATGCCCAGCCGACCCAGCAGCATTGCCAGGATCATCGCCCATTTGGCGGCATCGGGGTAATCGACCATGGTGCCGGTGCGCGCGATCAGTGGGCCAAAGCCATAGCCGATATTGCCGATCGAGGTCCAAACCCCGAAGAACGCGCTTTCAAGGTCGACCCCGACCAGTGACACCACAACGCTCAGCACCCCCAGGATCAGAATAAAGCCGGTGATGTAAAGAATGACAGAGTTCATCACGTCGTCGTCCACGGTCCGCCCGTCGTAACGCACCGGATCGGTCCGGTCCGGCATGGTGATCCGCCGCACATGCTGGCGCAGGGCGGCAAAGGCAATCTGTACCCGGAACACGTTCAGCCCTGCGGCACTCGATCCCGAACACGCCCCGAAAATCCCGATCAGCACGGCAAGCGGCAACATGAAACCACCCCATGTGCTGAAATCGCCGGAAAAGAAACCCGTGCTGGACTGGATCGACACCACGTTGAACAGCGCCTGCCGAAAGACCGGCTCGAACGCGGTGTCGGATGTCAGCCAGCGCCACAGCGTGATCGCAATCACTGCCGTTGCCAAAATGCGCAGATAGCCGCGCACCTGCACGTCACGCCACAGCGGCGTTGCCGAGCCGTTCACAAGCTGCACCAGCCGGATGTATGGCAGACTGCCCAGAATCATGAACAGCGCGCCTGCGTATTCGCCCGCGCCGGCATATTTGTTGAACGACTGATCCGACGGCGAAAATCCCCCGGTGGCAATGGTCGCCATGCTGTTCACGATCGCATCAAGCGCCGTCATTCCCACCATGCCGTAGGCCGCCACGCACAACACTGTCAGCCCGACATAGATCAACACCAATTGCCCCGCGATATCGGTGGCACGCGGCAGGATCTTGCCAAAGGTGTCAAAGCCTTCGGTGCGAAAGAACTGCATGCCCCCAACCCGCATCACGGGCAGAAAGATCATCGCGACAAAGGCGATCCCGAGGCCACCCAGCCAGTTCAGCATGCCCCGCCACAGGTTCATGCCGGGTGGCAGTGCATCCAGCCCTGTAATCACGGTGGACCCGGTGGTCGTGATGCCGGACACGGCCTCGAAATAGGCACTGGTAAAGCTCAGGTGCGGCTCGCCCAACATAAAGGGCAAGGCGCCGAACAGCGGGATGAAGAACCAGATGGCTGCCGTCAGCAGATAGGCCTGCCGCACATGCAGCGACAGGCCCAGCGCGTTGTGCGATGTGATTGACAACATGGCACCGACCGCGCCGGTGATCGTCGCTGCTTGCAGAAAATCCGCGCCATTGTGCAGGTCCGCCTGCCAGTCCACCGCTGCCGGTGCCAGCATGAGGATTGCAAGCACGATCAGCATGCGGCCGATGATATAGGCTATGGGGCGCAAATCCATCATGTCGCGCATCGGTGTGGCGCAACATGATGGTCTGGTCAATGCGGTGTTTCGGGACCGTGTTTTGGCTGGGGCGGTTTTGGCGCGGCTGGCGGACTAACCCGTGTGGATCAGCGACTGAAACAACCGTGGGTCCAGACTTTCCTGCGCGAATGTGTCACCTTCCGTCAGCAGACTGACGGCATCGTGGCTGTGCAGACTCTCCTGGTGGCTGGCGATCACCCGGAAATCACCGATCCGCGCATCCCCGCGCAAGCCCGCGCAAAAGCTGCGCGCGGCGTCTTCGACAAAAATCGGATTTGCGGCGTTCAGTTCGGCAAACGCCTGCTCATCCTCGCGCTTGACCATCACCTGGGTTTCGGTGGGGACAGCCCGCCGGGCCATCTCGATCAGATCTTCAAACCACAGCGTATCGCCTTGCAGCACCACCGAAATCCGCGCGACGGACCGTTGCGAATGCGGTGTGGCCAGCTGTCCCCGCGTGCGGCGGGCGTGTTCGGACAGTTCCAGCGAACAGGGGCAGGTGCTGGCATAGACGAAATCGAGGTGCATGATGCGCTTGCGCACCCCGCCCTGATCCACCAGTTCCAGCGCGATGTCATAATACTGCCAGCCCACCAGGTTGGACCGCAACGAGCTGACCTGCGCGGGAAAGGACAGCCGCATCTGGATGCGGGCATCAAAGCTGCCCAGATCCCGCTGGTAATCGTCCAGCGCCGCCTCGATCACGCCAAAGTTGAAGCGTTCGGCGGCATGGGCATAGAACGACCGCATGATGCGGCTCATGTTGATGCCCTTCTTGTCCGCTTCGAGGCTGACCGTGCCGGTCACGGATGTTTCCAGCACAAGATCGCCTGCGTCGCGGGTGCGGTAGCGGATCGGCAGCCGGAAATTGGAAATCCCGACATGCTGGATCTGCGCCCTTGCACCCACGATCAGCCCCGCCGGGCCGTTCTGCAGATCGGGCAACCCGGCCTTGTAGGCATCATCAACCCGGAAATCCGCCGGATAGTCGCGGCGCAGTACCGGATAGCCCTCACCCGTCATCAGATGGCCCACGGATGCATCAAGGCCTGCAATGTCGGCATCCGACGCTTTTCCGGCCCATTGACGCAGGGTCGCCAGCGCCTGTTCGGCCTCATCGCGCGACGGGTCGCGATCGATATCGGGTGTATGACTGTTCATGGTGCATCCTCCTGCCCGGTCGGCCATCGCCCATCCAACATAGGGCCGCAAAATCCGATGCCAATCCTTGACGGCCGGATTTCGCGGAATTCAGTGCCTCACATCTGCGCCATCGCGGCCAGCAGATCGCCGATCAGATCATCGGGATCTTCCAGCCCCACCGACAGCCGGAGCAGCCCCGGAGTGATGCCCAGCAACACTTTCTGATCGGCGGGAAGGCGTGAATGCGTCGTGGTCGCGGGATGGGTGACGATGGTTTTCGCGTCACCCAGATTGTTCGAGATCTTGGCGATCTGCAGCGCGTTCATGAAGCTGAACGCGGCCTCTTTGCTGCCTACATCGAACGCCACCAGTGTGCCCCCCGACCCCATCTGGCGCATTGCCAGCGCGTGCTGGGGGTGTGCCGCAAGCCCCGGATAGATCACGCGGCTCAGCCCCGGATGTACCGCCAGGGCCGCCGCAATCTGCGCCGCCGCATCCGCCATCGCCCGACAGCGCAAATCCAGTGTCGCCATGCCATTCAGCATGATCCACGCGGTGAACGGCGACATCGAGCCACCGGTGTGCTTCATGTAAGGCTCGACGGTCTTGCGAATGAAGTCGCGGCTGGCGCAGATCACCCCGCCAAGCGCCCGACCCTGCCCGTCGATGTGCTTGGTCGTGGAATACACCACGACATCGGCGCCCTGATCCACTGCGCGGGAAAAGATCGGTGTGGCAAAGACATTGTCGCAGATGACGACGGCGCCCTGCCTGTGCGCAATCGATGAAACCTCTGCGATATCAACTAGTTCCAGCGTGGGGTTCGACATGGACTCGAAGAACACCGCCTTGGTGTCCGGCGTGATTGCCGCCTCCCAGGCGGCCAGATCCGCCCCATCGACAAAGGTCACCTGCACGCCATAGCGCGTCAGGACCTCTTCCAGAATGTACAGGCACGATCCGAACAGGGCCCGCGACGACACCACATGATCGCCCGCCCGCAGCATCGAGGTCAGCGCGCCGCTGACCGCCGCCATTCCGCTCGCGGTGGCAAAGGCGTCTTCGGTGCCCTCGATCGCCGCGATGCGTTCTTCAAACATGCGCGTTGTGGGGTTGCCGTAGCGGGCGTAGATGAATTCGTCGTCACCCGCCTTGAGGAACCGTTCCTCGGCGGCCTCGGCGGTCGGGTAGACAAACCCCTGGGTCAGAAAAATCGCTTCCGCCATTTCGCCGTACTGGCTGCGGCGGCTGCCTTCGTGTACCAGTTGCGTGCGGGTCTTCCATCCGTCCGACATGCGGGTTCCCCCAAGAAAAAACCCCGAAAGCCAAGGGCTTCGGGGTGCATCGTCAGAACCCAGAACCCTTTTAGCGGAATATTTAACGTGGCCCGCAATCCGGTATCAAAGCTCCACATTTGACGCAATACGCGAACCGGCAGGGGGCGTCAACCCGGCTGTCATTTGTCCGTCATGGCAGCGTCAAGTGACTTTGTTGCACAATTCGGCTGAGGGGATTCATCTTGTGAATCCAGCGTGATAGCTGGGGTGGATGAGCAAACCGAACACGCCGACCGACAAGACCCTGAACTGGCCCGCCTGAAACAGGGCGCTCAAGCGCCGCAGGTCGCCTGCGACACCCGCAAGTGCCACGATGCGATCGCAGAGCGCGGTGCCGACGCCATCATGCCGCCGCGCAGGAACGCCAAGCCGTGG
>JAYSSN010000497.1:0-17790 GCA_043720555.1 Rhodobacterales bacterium
GACACGATGCAGTACATCAAGCCGAAGGTCAGCACGCTGGTGATCGGGCAGGCCGCGTCCATGGGCAGCCTTTTGCTGACGGCGGGGCATGCGGGGATGCGGTTTTCGCTGCCCAACAGCCGGGTGATGGTGCACCAGCCATCGGGCGGCTATCAGGGGCAGGCCACGGACATCATGATCCATGCGCGCGAGACCGAAAAGCTGAAGCTGCGGCTGAACCAGATTTATGTGCGCCACACCGGACAGGATCTGGCGACGGTCGAGGCGGCACTGGAGCGTGACAACTTCATGTCCGCCGAAGATGCTAAGGCCTGGGGGCTGATCGACGAAATCGTCGAAAGCCGCGGCAAGGCGGATGACGCGGCGAAGTGACGTGTGGCCCGGGAATCGTCCGGGCGATTTGACATTGTGGAACCCTTGGCCTTGTCTTAGGATTCCATCAATGCAGTCTGGGATAGCCCGACACCCCGTTGCGGGTCAGGGCGGCAAAGGATGACGATGGCGAATAATACTGGCAGCGACAGCAAGAATACCCTGTACTGTTCGTTCTGCGGCAAGAGCCAGCACGAGGTGCGCAAGCTGATTGCGGGACCAACCGTGTTCATCTGTGATGAATGCGTCGAGTTGTGCATGGACATCATCCGCGAGGAAACCAAGACAACGGGTCTGAAATCCTCGGACGGGGTGCCGACGCCGCGCGATATCTGCAAGGTGCTGGACGACTATGTGATCGGCCAAGTGCATGCCAAACGCGTGCTCAGCGTGGCGGTGCACAACCACTACAAGCGGCTGAACCATTCGTCGAAATCCGATATCGAGCTGTCGAAGTCGAACATCCTGCTGATCGGCCCGACGGGCTGCGGCAAGACGTTGCTGGCGCAGACGCTGGCGCGGATTCTGGATGTGCCGTTCACCATGGCGGATGCGACGACGCTGACCGAGGCGGGCTATGTCGGCGAAGATGTCGAGAACATCATCCTGAAGCTGCTGCAGGCCAGCGAGTACAACGTCGAGCGGGCGCAGCGCGGCATCGTCTACATCGACGAGGTCGACAAGATCACGCGCAAGTCGGACAATCCCTCGATCACCCGCGACGTGTCGGGCGAGGGGGTGCAGCAAGCACTGTTGAAGATCATGGAGGGCACAGTGGCAAGCGTTCCGCCGCAGGGCGGGCGCAAGCATCCGCAGCAGGAATTCCTGCAGGTGGATACGACCAACATCCTGTTCATCTGTGGCGGCGCGTTCTCGGGGCTGGAAAAGATTATCGCACAGCGCAACAAAGGGTCAGGGATCGGCTTTGGCGCCGATGTGAAAGGCCCGGAAGAGCGCGGCGTGGGTGAGTTGTTCAAGGAACTGGAGCCTGAGGATCTGTTGAAGTTCGGGTTGATCCCGGAATTCGTGGGCCGCCTGCCGGTGATTGCGACGCTGACCGATCTGGATGAGGCGGCTCTGGTCACCATCCTGACAGAGCCGAAGAATGCTTTGGTCAAGCAGTATCAGCGGTTGTTCGACATCGAAGGCGTAAAGCTGACGTTCACGGGCGACGCCCTCGTCGCCATCGCCAAGCGGGCGATCAAGCGCAAGACGGGCGCACGGGGCTTGCGGTCGATCATGGAGGATATCCTGCTGGACACCATGTTCGAGCTGCCGGGCATGGACAGCGTCGAAGAGGTCGTCGTCAAGGAAGAGGCCGTGAATGTCGGTGCAAAGCCGATGTTGGTGTATACCGAGACGAAAAAGAAAGAACCCGCGTCGGCGGGGTGATCTGCGATATCGAGATTGCAGAGAGGCGGGCAAATGCCCGCCTTTTTCATTTGATCGCGTTGGTGGCTTCAGCCTGCGCAGGAAACTTGCGTATCAACCATTCCATCACCTGAAGTTGGTCTGCATTGGTTGCCCGTCGTACTTGTATCAGCAATTTCTGCGCGCTAGGCCGGTCCAGCGTCAAATTTGCTGCACCTTCATTGCAGATCGAACAGACCGCCCGCAGATTCGAAGCTACGTCTGATCCACCCATTGACTTGTCTATGATGTGACCGATGTGCAGGCGCGTCTTGCGTCCGGGATCATAGGGATGTTCCTCGCCAGCGACAGCGCCGCACATCTGGCAGGTGAACCCGTTGCGATCAAGCACGAAGGCCCGTACTTCTTTTGAGATTGCGCGCTCAAAGGCTGGTTCGGGCTTTGCTGACAGCAGAAGATATTGACCGGGCTTGAGATCGCTTCGATCGTTGTGCGTGAGGATCTGATATCCTTCCTCGGTCCGCAACTCGCGGACCCTGCGCGCCCATTCCGAAATGCCACCCGCCACATCGCGCAACTCGTCAGAGCCCATCACCCGTGCAATGTTCGCGAGGAAGTGTTGCCGCAGCCGTGCCCGCGCACCCGGACCGCCGGAGCCGCTAGCCATGCGCCGCAACCGTATATTGGGTGCGTATTCCGAGGGCATGGTAAATGGATTGGCCAACGGCTTTTGCCATTGGGGCGGGGAACGCGTTCCCGACCTGGCGGTAAGCTGCAGTCTTGCGCCCAGATATCAGCCAGTCATCTGAAAAGCCCTGAAGGCGCGCAACCATTCGGACCGTAAGTTTGGGCATGCCGACAAAGTCACGGTCGGGCGCATGATCGGCAATACCTTTGCCGTCAACACCCAATGTCTGCCACGCAAGGCGTGCGCGGGTCGGGCCAAGGTCTGGGCCGCCGTGTTTCTTTGAACCCCCGACAATTGTCGGGGCGATCTCATCCGCGCGTTCGGCCCATGTCGTCGCGCCGCGCCATCCGTTTTCACCCATCAGGTCGACAAGGGTTTCGCCGACGGTGGCAGGCTTGCTCGACAAACGATCAGGCCACCGGAAATGATCGCGCCAGTCGGAACGGATCGCGACAATCATCACGCGTGGACGAAGCTGTGGAACGCCGAAGTCTGATGCGTTGAAAAGCCGCCAGTCAACCTCGTAGCCAAGTTTACGCAACTGCTCCTTGAGTTGTTGGCGGTAGTCGGAAAACACCGCGTCAAGAAATCCGCGGACATTCTCAATCAGCACCGCCCGCGGGCGGCATTCGCCGATGATCCGCAAGGCATCAGGAAACAGATTGCGTTCATCGCCCCGCCCGAGTTGCTTGCCTGCGACAGAGAAGGGGGGGCAGGGCAGGCCACCCGCGACAAGATCGACGCCTTTGTATGGCAATCCGGAAAATCGGGCGACGTCCGCGCCATCACCTTCGACAACATTCCATGCCGGGCGGTTCAGGCGCAAGGTAGTCTGGCAATGCTGATCTATCTCCACCAATGCACAATGATGAAAACCCGCCTGTTCAAGCCCAAGTGCCTGCCCCCCCGCCCCGGCGCACAGCTCTACTGAGTACATTGCAACGCATCCTACATGTTGTGTTGTCAGTCAGCGTTGATAACAATATCTTAACATTCGGTAAAGGACGCATTGGCAATCATTGGACGCGACGTCGACTTTCGCCAACGCCCACTGGACCTCGGGCGTGGTTTCGGCCATATCACCTGGGCAAACACTCGGAGGCCCACGCATGTATTTCCTGAAACGCCTGCTGACCTGGTGGAACAGCCAGACTCTGGGCACGCAGTTGTTTACAGCGCGACGGGGGATCAAAGTGGGCGAGGACGCACAGGGCAACCTGTACTATGAAACCAGGGATTCCAAGAAACGCTGGGTGATCTATAATGGCGAGGTAGAGGCATCCCGTGTCAGCCCCGACTGGCATGGCTGGCTGCACTTCACCTGGGATCAGCCGCCCAGCAAGGTGCCGCTGGCACACAAGGCGTGGGAAAAGCCGCATCAGGAGAACCTGACGGGATCGGACGCAGCCTATGCGCCCCCCGGGTCCATCCGGCGCGCGACCCCCGACGCGCGGCGCGATTATGAAGCATGGCAGCCTGAATAATGGCGGAAAGCACGTCAGAGGTTTTGGCGGGCGCCGCCGTTTTGGCGGTGGCGGTCGGGTTTCTGGTCTATGCGGGCCAGTCGGCGGGCTTTTCGGGGCGGGGCGCAACCTATCCGTTGACCGCCAGCTTTCGGGCGGTTGACGGGATTACGGTTGGCACGGATGTGCGGCTGGCAGGGGTGAAGGTGGGGACGATCACCACGCTCGCGTTAAATCCGCAGACATTTTATGCAGATGCGACGGTGGCGCTGGATGAGGCGGTCATCCTGCCAGACGATTCGGCGATTCTTGTGTCATCAGAAGGACTTCTGGGCGGAAATTACATCGAAATCGTCCCCGGCGGATCGCTGGAAACGCTGGCACCTGGCGACGAGATCGAGGATACGCAAGGGTCGGTCAGCCTTGTGACGCTGCTGATGCGGTTCGTCGGCGCGCAGTCTGATAGCGAAGGCAAGACGGAATGAAGCGAATCGCGGCGCTTTTGTGTTTGCTGGCGGGCCCGGTGTTTGCGGAAACCGCGAATGCGCCGGGCGGCGTGCTGCGTTGGCTGGACAAGCTGTCGGGTGATACCGAAGACGTCGTGCTGGCCGTGGGCGAAACCGTGCAGCGCGGGCAATTGACGATCATGCTGGATGAATGCCGCTATCCGGCGGACGATCCGGCATCGAACGCCTTTGTGCATCTGACGATCATGGACAACCGTGCCGGGGCAGTGGCCTTTGATGGCTGGATGATCGCGTCGAGCCCGGCGCTGTCGGCGATGGATCATGCGCGCTATGACGTCTGGGTGCTGGGCTGCGATGTGCCGGGCGCAGATCAGGCCCCCGTGCCAAACGACGAGCCGGACGACCTGCCGGATGACCCCGAGGGCGAATAACCCGGCGGATCAAAGGTGGCGATGCGCGTCAACGCGTCGGCCAGACGGCGGTGATATGCGGCGCGTGGCAGTTCGATGCCGCCCAGCGAGGCGAGGTGCGGCGTCAGGAACTGTGTGTCAAACAGCACATACCCCCCGGCGCGCAGGCGATGCACAAGATAGGCAAGCGCCACCTTGGAGGCGTCCGTGCGGCGCGAGAACATGCTTTCGCCAAAGAATGCGGCGCCCAGCGTAACACCGTAGACCCCGCCGACCAGCGTTTCGCCTTCCCAGACTTCGAGCGAATGGGCATGTCCCATGGCATGCAGCCGGGTGTACAGATCAAAAATCGTCGTGCTGATCCATGTCTCGGCCCGGTCGGCACAGCCCGCCACGACGCCTGCGAAATCCGCGTTGACCGTCACCCGGTGGTCCCACCGGCGGATCCGGCGTGTCAGGCTGCGCGACAGATGAAAGCCATCCAGCGGGATCACGCCGCGGTGGCGCGGATCGACCCAGTGCACGGCCGGATCATCACGCCCTTCGGCCATGGGAAATACACCCTGCGCATAGGCCATCAACAGATGCTCGGGCGAAAGGCGCATGCGGTTCCCGTTGTTGCGGTGGCCGGGCAACACACCGGGCTGTGACGCTCCGGTTGGCTTATTGCCCGAACGTGGCAGCCAGCCACTTTTCCAGCCAGTGGATATTGTAGTTGCCTGACAACACATCGGGTTCTTCCAGAAGTGCGTTGAACAGGGGCACCGTGGTGTCGATACCATCCACGATAAGCTCTCCTAGGGCGCGTTTCAGGCGGGCGAGTGCCTCGGGCCGGTCGCGGCCGTGCACGATCAGTTTGCCGATCAGGCTGTCGTAATAGGGCGGAATCGAATAGCCGCCGTACAGCGCGCTGTCCATCCGCACCCCAAGCCCGCCGGGGGCGTGGAACACCCGCACCTTGCCGGGGCAGGGCGCGAAGTTCGGCAATTTCTCGGCGTTGATGCGGACCTCGATTGCGTGGCCATTGATTTCGAGCTCGTCCTGCGAAAAGGACAAATCCATGCCAGCGGCAACGCGGATCTGTTCGCGGACAAGGTCGATGCCGAAGATATACTCGGTAACGGGGTGTTCGACCTGCAGGCGGGTGTTCATTTCGATGAAATAAAACTCGCCGTCTTCAAACAGGAATTCGATGGTGCCGGCACCGATGTAGTTGATCTTGGCCACGGCATCGGCGCAGACCTTGCCGATGCGGGCGCGCATTTCGGGGGTGATGGCGGGGCCGGGGGCCTCTTCAAACACTTTCTGGTGGCGGCGTTGCAGGCTGCAATCGCGCTCGCCCAGATGAACCGCCTTGCCCTTTCCATCGCCAAAGACCTGAATTTCGATGTGGCGCGGGGTTTGCAGGTATTTTTCGATATAGACTTCGTCGTTGCCAAAGGCATTCTTCGCTTCGGCCCGGGCGGTGCGGAAAGCGATTTCCAGTTCTGCGGCGTTTTGCGCCACCTTCATGCCGCGCCCGCCGCCGCCCGCGGTGGCCTTGATGATAACGGGAAAGCCGATGTTGGCGGCCACGCCAATGGCGGATTCAAAATCCGGCACGCCGCCTTCGGACCCCGGAACAACCGGAATGCCGAGGCCTTTGGCGGTTTCCTTGGCGGTGATCTTGTCGCCCATGATGCGGATATGTTCCGCCGTCGGGCCAATGAAGGTAATGCCGTGATCTTCCAGCGCCTGCGCGAATGCCGCGTTTTCGCTGAGGAACCCGTAGCCCGGATGCACCGCCTGCGCGCCGGTGATCTCGCACGCCGAGATGATCGCGGCCTTGGACAGGTAGCTGTCGGTCGAAGAGGCCGGGCCGATGCAGACGGATTCGTCGGCCATGCGGACATGCATGGCATCACTGTCGGCGGTGGAATGCACGGCGACGGATTTGATGCCCATTTCCTGGCAGGCGCGGATCACGCGAAGGGCGATTTCGCCGCGGTTGGCGATCAGGATTTTGTCGAACATCAAGGTCACTCGATGATCATCAGGGGGGCGCCGTATTCCACGGCATTGCCGTCCGCGACGAGGATGCGCTTCACGGTGCCCGCACGCGGGGCAGGGATATGGTTCATCGTCTTCATCGCCTCGATGATGAGGACGGTCTGGCCTTCCGTCACGGCGGTGCCTACGGCGACAAAGGGCGCAGAACCGGGTTCGGCCGACATATAGACGGTGCCCACCATGGGCGAGGTCACGGCACCGGGGTGCTGGGCGGGGTCTTCGGGTGCTGCCGCCGCGGCAGGGGCTGCAGCTGCGGCATGGGCGGCCGGTGCCGGGGCGTAGGCGGGGGCTGCTGGCTGCAACATCTGAACCTGCTTGGACACTTTGACATCCAGCCGGTCATCAGGGCCATATTCGCGTTTGACCGACAATTCGGTCAGGTCATTCTTGTTCAGAAGTTCGGCCAATGCCTGAATGAAGGCCACGTCTGCGTCGGAAGATTGTGTGCTCATGCCGTCCTCTGGTTGGCGGTTCTGAAGGGGCGATCATGCCACCCGGTTGGCGATGGTTATACGCGAGGCTTTCTGGGGTGAAAAGCATCCATTGGCCTTGCCCGCTTTTTGGGCACCGACCGCAAAATCACTGCTGCGCATAAATTTACCATTTGATAAAAAAAGGGAAGCGTGGCAGCCTTTGAATGACTGCAAGCCAAGGGAGGTTTTCACCGTGTCCAACAGCCCGCTGACCCCCGGTGTGGTCGCCGCCCGACTGTCACCCGAGGCTTATGCCCGGAACTTTGCCGATCACCAGGCACCGCTTGACCGGCACGAGGCGCAGGTGGCGGCGGATCGGTGCTATTTCTGCCACGATGCGCCGTGCATCACGGCGTGCCCGACCTCGATCGACATCCCATTGTTCATCCGGCAGATCGCCACCGGGACGCCGGATGCGGCGGCCAGGACGATTTTCGCGCAGAACATCATGGGTGGCATGTGCGCGCGCGTCTGCCCGACAGAAACACTGTGCGAGGAGGCCTGCGTGCGCGAAGCGGCTGAGGGCAGACCCGTGGAAATAGGGCGGTTGCAGCGGTTCGCCACCGATACGCTGATGACCAAGGGGGTGCACCCGTTCACGCGGGCGGCGGTGACGGGAAAAAAGGTGGCGGTCGTGGGGGCGGGGCCGGCGGGGTTGGCCTGCGCGCACCGGTTGGCGATGAAGGGACACGACGTTGTTGTTCACGACGCCAGGGCCAAGGCCGGGGGTCTGAACGAATACGGGATTGCGACCTACAAGGCGGCGAATGATTTCGCGCAGAACGAGGTGGACTGGCTGCAACAGATCGGTGGTATCCGCATTGTGCATGGCAGCGCCCTGGGCCGCGATGTGACGCTGACCGGGTTGCTGGCAGAATTTGACGCAGTGTTTCTGGCAATGGGGCTGGCCGGGGTGAATGCCCTGCGTACGCCCGGTGAGGACAAGGAAAATGTCCGCGATGCCGTGGATTTCATCGCCGATCTGCGGCAGACGCAGGACCGCTCCACCATGGCCATCGGCCGCGACGTGGTGGTGATCGGCGGGGGCATGACGGCGGTGGATGCGGCGGTGCAGGCCAAGCTGCTGGGGGCCGAAAATGTGACCATCGTTTACCGGCGTGGCCAGGACCGGATGAGTGCCAGCGGTTATGAGCAGGAACATGCGACCTCGGCAGGCGTGCGGATCGTGACCCATGCGGCACCCGTGGCGGTGCATGGCAACGGCGCGGTCACCGCGGTGGAGTTTGGCTACATGGCCGATGGCCCGTCCGGGCTGGCGCCGACGGGCGAGACGTTCCGCCTGAAGGCCGATCAGGTGTTCCGCGCGATTGGGCAAGCTCTGGCCGGAGTGCCGGATACGATCGCGTTGGACAGTGGCAAGATCGCCGTGACCGGGCACGGGCGCACCTCGCTGGCAGATGTCTGGGCGGGGGGCGATTGTGCGACGGGGGGTGATGATCTGACCGTGACCGCCGTCGCCGAAGGCCGCGATGCCGCCGAAGACATTCATGAACGCCTGATGGGTAGGGCATGACCCCAGCTTGCGCATCCATGACTGACCCACTATCCCTGCGGCACTTTGCAAGCAGGACGGCGGGTGATGGACGCGGCAATCGACAGCATTCTGACCTTCGTGCGCGAGAACCGCGAATGGGCGTTCTGGATTGCACTGGTGTTCGCAGCGGGCGAGACGACGGCGTTTGTTTCCATCATCATTCCGTCGACGGCGATTCTGCTGGGGGTGGGCGCACTGGTGGCGACGGGAGAGTTGTCGCTGTTGCCGATCTGGGCAGGGGCGTCGGTCGGTGCGATCATCGGGTCGTTCCTGTCTTATGTGATCGGCCTGCACTATGGCGAGGCCATCCTGCGGATGTGGCCCCTGCGCAATCATCCCGACCTGGTGGAACGCGGCAGCACGGCGTTTCGCAAATGGGGCACGGTGGCCGTGTTCATCGGGCACTTCTTTGGCCCCCTGCGCGCCGTCGTGTTCGTGATGGCCGGGATTTCGCGCATCCCCTTGCAGCTTTACGCCCCGGTCAACATCGCGGGTTGCCTCGCCTGGGCCTATGTGACGCCCAAATTCGGCGAGGTCGCCGGGCACCTCATTGGCTGGCTCTGGGGTATCCTGGGGTTCTGAATTCACATATCCTGACCCGACACCGCCCCGCCCGCTGGGCAGGGGATATGATTTCCGTTTCCTGAAGGAGGATATCATGGCCAACCTCACCACTGATTTCATCGGCATCAGATCACCCAATCCGTTCTGGCTGGCCTCGGCCCCGCCGACCGACAAGGAAGTGAACGTGCGGCGTGCGTTCGAGGCAGGCTGGGGCGGGGTGGTGTGGAAAACCCTGGGTTCGGCAGGCCCGCCCGTCGTGAACGTCAACGGGCCGCGGTATGGCGCGATCTGGGGCGCGGATCGCCGCCTGCTGGGGCTGAACAATATCGAGCTTATCACCGACCGCCCGCTGGAGGTGAACCTGCGCGAGATCAAGGCGGTCAAGCGCGACTACAAGGATCGCGCGATGATCATCAGCCTGATGGTGCCTTGTGACGAGGAGTCGTGGCGCGACATTCTGGTGCGGCTGGAAGATACCGAAGCGGACGGGGTGGAATTGAACTTCGGCTGCCCGCACGGGATGGCGGAGCGGGGGATGGGATCGGCCGTGGGGCAGGTGCCGGAATACATCGAAATGGTGACCCGCTGGGTGAAACAGCATTCCCGCATGCCCTGCATCGTCAAGCTGACACCGAACATCAGTGACATCCGCAAACCGGCCGAGGCGGCAAAGCGCGGCGGGGCGGATGCGGTCAGTCTCATCAACACGATCAATTCGATCACATCGGTCGATCTGGATGATTTCGCGCCCGAACCGATGATCGATGGCAAGGGCACGCATGGCGGCTATTGCGGCCCGGCGGTCAAGCCGATCGCGCTGAACATGGTGGCGGAAATCGCGCGTGCGGCTGAAACGCGGGGGCTGCCGATTTCGGGGATCGGCGGGATCACAACGTGGCGCGACGCGGCGGAGTTCATGTCACTGGGTGCGGGCAATGTGCAGGTCTGCACTGCGGCAATGACTTATGGCTTCAAGATCGTGCAAGAGATGATTTCGGGCCTGTCCGACTACATGGATCGCAAGGGCTTTGCCTCCACCGCCGATCTGGTGGGGCGAGCAGTGCCCAATGTGACCGACTGGCAGTTCCTGAACCTGAACTACGTCACCAAGGCGCATATCAGCCAGGATGACTGCATCAAATGCGGGCGTTGCTATGCGGCGTGCGAAGATACCAGCCACCAGGCGATTGCGATGTCGCCAGAGCGTGTGTTCACGGTGAAGGACGACGAATGCGTGGCGTGCAATCTGTGCGTCAATGTCTGCCCGGTGGAGAATTGCATCACCATGGTGGAGTTGCCAAAGGGCGCGATTGACCCGCGCACCGGCACGAGGGTGGGCGAGTATGCCAACTGGACCACGCATCCGAACAACCCGAGTGTGGCGGCGGAGTAGGTGAGTGGCGGCCGCGCGGCATTCGTTCCATACCACCTGATACGCTCGTTTCGGCCCGGCTTGACATCATGCGCTGAAAAACCTTGGTGCGTTCCAATGGCTGGGGTAACCTCAGTCTGGCCACCTTTTTACGTTCGACCGCTGACAAGGCTTCGTCATATATCCAATGTGGTTTTGATTTCATGAGATATCCATGATTGTATCGCATGCGCACAAGTTCATTTTCATGCACAATCGCAAGACGGCCGGAAGTTCCATTGCAGTATCGCTCGCGCGTTATCTCGGGCCCGATGATCTGCAATTCAGTGCATTGATTGAAACAGCCGATCACGGCATCCCGATCACGGCGCGAACGCTGCGTGAAGCACGCCGGAAAAGCCTGTATACGTTGCCGATTATCAGTCTGGCCGGAGGCAGGGCTGCCGCGCGCGCCACAACAACGTTGATATGTGCGGCCTACCGGCATCGTCTTGGCGCCAAACCGGCGCATGCGCCAGCATATCGGGTGGCCAACGCCTTTCCGTTGGAGTGGGCATCTTACAAACGCTTTTGTGTGGTAAGAAATCCCTGGGACAAGACGGTGTCTGATTACTACTGGCGACCAAAGGCATGTCCGGCCCGCCGTCGTTCCACGCCTATGTAAAGGCGTTGGACCTGGGCGATGATCTGGGCGGCTGCGTGCCGATCAATTATCACGACAATTGGGGCATCTACACGATTGATGACAAAGTTGCCGTTGACCGCATCATTCAGTTTGAATCGCTTGTGCACGGACTTGGACAGGTGCTGCACGATGTCGGCGTTGATTGGGATGGATGGTTGCCCCGCGCGAAGGCGCGCAAGTCATCTGGTACTGCGGTGCGACAAGATTACCGGGCGCATTATGACGGCGAAACGCGCCAGATCGTCGCGGCGCTGTACCGCAAGGAAATCGCATTATTCGGCTATGCATTTTAGATCAGACACCGACAATGCAGAAACTCCGGCCTTTTCAGCTTAACCTCAGATCACCACCTGCTGGCCCATTTCGACAACGCGGTTGCTGGGCAGGCGGTAGAATTCGGTCACGTCGGAGGCCGATTTTGCCAGACCGATGAACAGCTTTTCCTGCCAGCGGGGCAGGCCCGCGGTGCGATCTGACCGGAACGAGCGGCGGTTCAGGAAGAATGACGTGCTCATGATATCGAACTTCAGCCCCTGTTTGCGGGCAACGGCAAGTGCCCTGGGCACGTTCGGCTCTTCCATATAGCCAAAGCTGAGGTCGATGCGCTGGAAGCGGTCGGTCAGCTTTTCAATCGTGACCCGGTCGGCGCTGGCGATGTAGGGCACGGTGGCGACGGTCACCGTGACGATCATGTTGCGGGCATGCAGGACATGATTGTGTTTGAGGTTGTGCATCAGTGCGGGCGGTGCAATTTCGGGGTCTGACGTCAGAAACACGGCGGTGCCGGGAACATCGATCCGCGATTTCGATTTTTCGAGCATGGCCACCAACCCTTCGAGCGTGGTTGCCCCGCGGCGGGCGCGTTGCTGCACATAGGCGGTGCCGCGCATCCACGTCCACATCACCACGATCATCGTGCCGGCGATCATGATCGGGACATACCCACCATCAAACATCTTGATCGCATTGGCAGCAAGAAACAGTCCTTCGAGCAGCAGTAGCGGCACCATCAGTGCCGCCACCCGCCAGATCGGCCAGTTCCAGCCTTTGTAAAACAGGATCACCGCCAGCACCGAGGTGATGACCATATCACCCGTCACGGCAATGCCGTATGCGCTGGCCAGATCGCTGGATGACCCGAAGGCGATCACCAGCACGATCACGCCTGTCGCCAATATGGCGTTCACCCGTGGCAGATAGATCTGCCCCATCTGGCTTTCCGACGTGTGCAGGATTTCGAGACGCGGCAAAAGTCCCATGCGGACGGCCTGTTTCATCATCGAAAACGCGCCCGAGATGACGGCCTGGCTGGCAATGACGGTTGCTGCCGTGGCCAGCAGGACCAGAGGCAGCAACATCCAGTCCGGCGCCATCAGGAAGAACGGATTTTCGGCTTTTTCGGGGTGGGACAGCACCAGCGCGCCCTGCCCAAGATAGCTGAGCGTCAGTGCCGGAAACACCAGTATTCCCCAGGCGATCCGGATGGGTTTGCGCCCGAAATGCCCCATGTCGGCATAAAGCGCCTCGCCGCCCGTAACGGCCAGAAACACCGAGCCGAGCACGATGAACGACGCAAATCCGTTGGTAAAAAGAAAGCCCACCGCATAAGTCGGTGACAGCGCGGCCAGGATCGACCAGTCGTCGCCGATATGCACCAGCCCCAGAATGCCGATGACGATGAACCACAGCGTCATGATCGGGCCGAACAGGATGGCAACTGCCTGGGTGCCCCAGCGTTGCACGATGAACAGTCCGGCAATGATGACAAGTGTGATGGGCACCACAAAATTGCCAAATCCGGGGGCGACGAGCGTCATGCCTTCCACGGCAGACAGGACCGACATGGCGGGCGTGATGATGGCGTCACCGAAGAACAGCGAAATGCCGGCCATTCCGATCGCCATCAGCCAGAACGGGCGTTTGCGCAGCGCCTGCTGGACCAGCGCCACCAGCGACAGCGTACCGCCTTCGCCCTGGTTGTCGGCGCGCATGATGAAGAACACGTATTTCACCGTGACAATCAGGATCAGGGTCCAGATCAGCAGGGAAATCACCCCCACCACGTCGCTGGGGGTCAGGCCATCATAGCTGGCGGCATGCAGGGATTCGCGCATCGCATAAAGCGGGCTGGTGCCGATATCGCCATAAACGATGCCGATACACCCCAGCACCAGCCCCGGAAGCCGCCCGGTGGGGGCAGCATGTTCGGCTGTTGCCGCATGCGATGTTGTTTCACTGTCAGACATGGACATACCCGAACGATTTGCGCTGCGTCTAAACTTGTGCCGGCGCTTTCACAAGTTCCGGTGAACGTTGCCGATGCTAGACGGGGGGAAGCGGCTGCAATGGTGGAATTGTCGGATCTTTGGCATTGGGATAAACGAGGCCCGCCGAAATGATCAGCTTGGCGGCGTCTTCGACGGTCATGTCCAGAATGATCACGTCCCTGGTGGGGACATAGACCAGAAACCCGGATGTCGGGTTGGGGGTGGTAGCGACAAAGACGGTCAGCGTCTCTTCGCCGCCGGGAATGCGGGCAGCGATCTCGCCACGGGCACGGGTGGCGACAAATCCGATGGCCCACACCCCCTTGCGCGGAAATTCCACCACACAGGCGCGGTCAAAGTTGTTGTTCGATTGCGTGAAGACGGTTTCGGCGATCTGTTTGATGCCGTTATAGACCGACCGGACCACCGGCATGCGGTCCACCAGCCCTTCGGCCCACCGCAGGACCGACCGCCCGATCAGCCCCTTGGCGATCCAGCCGACAAAGATGGTGAACACCAGAAAGACGATCACACCCAGACCGCGGACGTTGTATTTCCAGTCCTCGCCGAAATAGTGCTGCAGCAATTCGTTCGGATGGTACGATGATGGCACGAATGGCAAAACCCAGCCGTCGATCCAGCCGATCACCGTCCAGATCAAGTAGATGGTCAGCACGATGGGCAGCACGACCACGAGGCCGGTCAGAAAACTGCCCCGTAACCCCGCAAAAAGGCCGCCTTTGCGGCGGCTCGTGCCATCTTCGGTCATTGTTGTTTCCCCGCGCCCCGATGCGAAACCTATGGTGGTTCGATTGGCCGCACAATGGCCATTCAGTGACGCTTTTGTAATCGGGCGAGGGCCGTGGCGATTTCGGCTGCCAGGCGGGCATTGTTCAGCACAAGGGCGATATTGGCGGCAAGCGAGCGGCCGTCAGTCAACTCAAAGATCCGTTGCAACAGAAAGGGCGTCACCGCCTTGGCGCTGATCGCCTGCGCTGCGGCGTCGCGCAACGCGGCCTCGATTACCGGAATGATGGCGTCGCGGGGAATTTCGGCGTCGGCCGGTATCGGGTTTGCCACCAGCTGGCCGCCTGCCAGGCCAAGCGCACCGCGCATATGATGGGCCCTTGCGATGTCGAGCGCGCTGTCCATCCGCAGGGGGGCTGCCAGGCCCGAGTCGCGTGACCAGAAGGCGGGGAACGCATCCTGACCACAGGCGATCACGGGAACGCCGCTGGTTTCCAGTACTTCCAGCGTTTTGGGCAGATCGAGAATGGCCTTGGCCCCGGCGCAGACCACAGTCACGGGTGTCTGGGCCAGTTCAGCGAGGTCGGCAGAGACGTCAAAGCTGGCCTCCGCCCCGCGATGCACGCCGCCGATTCCGCCGGTGGCAAAGACACGGATGCCTGCCAGATGGGCGCAGATCATGGTGGCGGCAACGGTGGTGGCTCCGGTGCGGCCGGTGGCAAGACAGGCGGCAAGATCGGCGCGGGACAGTTTCATGACATCACCGGCTAGCGCGAGCGTATCCAGTTCGCCGTCCGTCAGGCCGACATGGATGCGCCCCGCCATCACGGCGATGGTCGCGGGCACGGCACCGGCGGCGCGCACTGCGGCCTCGACTGCGCGGGCGGTCCCGACGTTCTGCGGATACGGCATGCCATGGGTGATGATGGTGGATTCCAGTGCGACGACCGGACCACCGGCGGCGAGCGCCGCGCGCACTTCATCGGTGAAGGTCAGAGGGGGCGTCATCATGATCCGATCTCTCCTGATACGTAGTCGGCGGCGGCTTGCAGGGCGTGGGCCAGTGCAGCGTCGCGTGCCGCACCGCGCCGTTCGGCCACGATATGGGCGGCCATGAAGGTGTCGCCCGCCCCGGTGACGCGGGTGACCATGACAGCAGGTGGCGTGTCGGTGATGACGCCAGCGCCAGCGGTGCCCTCGGCGCAGGCCCGCCCGCCATCGGTGACCAGCACGCGGGCAGCCCCCCGGCCCAGCAGGGCCAGAGCCGCCTCAGGCGCCGTGCCAAAGCGCGTCTTGGCCAGCAGGCCGGCCTCTTCGATGTTCACATAAAGCGTGGCGCGGGGATGCGACAGCAGCGGCAGCAGGCGTTCGGCCTTGCCCGGACTGGCCGGGGCCACGCGCAGATCGGCGGCGGCAAAAAGCGGCGAGCGGGCGATGTCAGACAACAGCGCCTCGGTCAGGTTGCCGTCAAGTGCGATGAGACCGGCAAACGGGGCGTTGGACGAGCCGAGCCGCCCATCGGCCAGCGGGCGCAGGATCTTGTCGCCTGCCGCTTCGAGCGAATGCGCATCGGCGATGGCGGCGATCAGGCCGTTGGCCCCCTCGATGGCCATGTAGCGGTCGGTTGGCAGATCGTCAGAGCGGTAGACATGGGTGGTCACCATCCCCATGCGGGCGCAGGCGGCGGCGAGTTCGTCGCCTTCGGTATCACGCCCGATGGCGGTCAGAAGGGCGGGGGTCAGCCCGAAGCGGCGCAGCGTCATCGCGATGTTCATGGCGACGCCGCCGGGAAGGCGGGTGATCCGGCCCGGCACGTCGGACGCCAGCCGCATCGCGGTGGCAGAACGCCCGATCACGTCCCACAGGACAGAGCCGATGCACAGGATATCCGGGTTCGGGGCCATGCGACGTCTTCGCAAGGTTGGGCGCAGGTTTCAAGGGGCGCAAGAGCGCGTATTTTTTGCGAAGGACCGAACCGGAAGATGGCAGGTTGGTCAGTCGCCTTCAAACCTGTTGCGCGGGCCGGAGGCCAGCAGCGGATGTGCCTGTGAAAATAACCGATCGCGCCGGACCTCTGGCAGAATTGCAAAAGACCCTCAGCGCGATTCAGACTTGTTCGAGGGCTTGCGGTGCGTAGTATCATGTTCTCGCACTGCGGCGGTGCGCCAACCCGCGCCACCGGATTGTGATCGGTCGCTAAAAATCGTTGTCCATTTCCCAGAGGTGGAGGCAACACACATGCGCAGCAAGTCCAAAGAATTGCTAAAGAGCATCGATGGCCAGATTTTGTTGACGGATGGCGGTCTGGAAACCGTGATGGTGTTTCTGGAAGGCCTTGATCTGCCGCAGTTTGCGTCTTTCACACTGTTGGACAGCGCCGAGGGCCGCGCCGCGCTGATGCGATATTACACCGCGTTTCTGGATGAGGCGGCGGCACAGCAAGCCGGGTTTATCCTCGATACCGTGACATGGCGGGCCAGTGCGGGCTGGGGGCAGGTGATGGGGATTGATGCCGCGAGGATGGATGCTGTCAACCACGAGGCCGTGGCCCTGGCGCACAGCGTCCGCGCGGACCGCCGTTCAGGTGGCCCGCGCATTCTGATCAGTGGCGTGATCGGCCCGCATGGCGATGCCTATGCGCCCGGGCAGATTTTGTCGGCAGCCGCCGCACAAGACTATCACAGCCGCCAGATTGAGGTTCTGGCGGCGGCCGGGGTCGATCTGATCACCGCGATGACAATCGCGTCGCATGGCGAGGCGATCGGCATTGCCAAGGCCGCGCAGGCGGTGGATCAGCCCGTTGCGCTGTCTTTCACGGTTGAGACGGATGGACGCTTGATTTCCGGCGTCACGCTGGAAGACGCAATCCACAGGACGGACGACGCGACCGATGGCGCGGCGCTCTGGTATGGCATCAACTGCGCCCATCCCGATCATTTCCGGCATGTCCTGACCGGGGACTGGGTCCACAGGATCGGCTCTGTCCGCGCCAACGCGTCGCGTCGCAGCCATGCAGAGCTGGACGAGGCCACCGAGCTTGATGACGGCGATGTCACTGAGTTGGCGCGGGACTACCATCACTTGCTGCACCTTTTGCCCGGATTGCATGTGGTGGGTGGCTGCTGCGGCACCGATCTGCGGCATGTGGCGGCGATTGGGCGGAGCTGTTTGCAGCATCATCATTGAGGACCGATCCGTGCAGGGGCAATATGCCGGCTCTACCGGTGCCGGGCAGGTTCTCCGCCGAAGATTTCCCCGAAGTCGGCGCACAGGCAGTGGCGAGGCCGGGACGGCAGCCGCGCCCAAA
>JAYSSN010000498.1:0-2458 GCA_043720555.1 Rhodobacterales bacterium
AACGCGTGGATCTGGCCGCAGCCTTTCGCTGGACGGTGCGCCTGAATATGCACGAGGCTGTGGCGAATCATTTCAGCCTCGCCGTCAATGCCGATGGCACGCGGTTCCTGATGAACCCCAACGGCCGCCACTTTGCCCGCATCCGCGCCTCCGACCTGATCGAGATCGACGCGAACGACCCCGCCACGATGGCCCGCCACGATGCTCCCGATCCCACCGCATGGGGCCTGCACGGGGCGATCCACCGCGCCTGCCCGCATGCACCCTGCGTGATGCATGTCCATGCGATGCACGCGACCGTGCTCGCCAGCCTCGCTGACAGCCACCTGCCCGCGATCGACCAGAACTCTGCCATGTTCCACAACCGTCAAGCCGTGGATGACAGCTATGGCGGCATGGCGTTCGAGGCCGAGGGCGCGCGCTGCGCCGGCCTGCTCTCCGATCCCAAAACCGCGGTCCTTGTCATGGGCAACCACGGCATTCTGGTCATCGGCCGCACCGTGGCCGAAACCTTCAACCGGCTCACCTACTTTGAACGTGCGGCGGAAACCTACATCCGTGCCCTGCAAACCGGCCGTCCCTTGCGGGTGCTGCCCGATGACGTGGCCGAAAAAACCGCGCAGGAATGGGACAACTACCCCGGTTTCGCCGACGCGCATCTGGCCGAGATCAAGGCCCTGCTGGACGAAGACGGGGCGAACTACGCAAGCTGAACGGCCTTTGCCCGCCGGGCCGTCAAAGGGTTCCGGGCCGCGTTTTCATCGCGCCCACCGTTCACGCAATGCATCAAACCCTTGAAGTCAGCCCGCCTCAGCCCGCCACCGTTACCCAAATTATTGATTATCATGAAAAAAATACGGTTTTCGCCAGATGATAACGCCCGGAAAATTTCAGTCCCCTGCAGCCTCCATCCGCCGCTTCGCCAGCACCCCTTCCAGCCAACCCCGTTTCATCTCTGGCACCGATGACAGCAGCAGGTCGGTATAATCATCAAACGGCGGGGCCAGCACATCGGATTTCTGGCCATAACGCACCACCTCGCCCCGGTACATCACCGCAATCCGGTCCGCGATGGCCCGCACCGTCGCCAGATCATGGGTGATGAAAAGATAGGCCACCCCTTCCGCCGCTTGCAGATCGAGCAGCAGCTTCAATATTCCGTCCGCCACCAGCGGGTCCAGTGCACTTGTCACCTCATCGCAGATGATGAGCTTCGGCTTCGCCGCCAGCGCCCGCGCAATGCACACCCGCTGCTTTTGCCCACCCGACAGTTCCGCCGGATAGCGGTCGGCAAAGCCAGCGCCCATCTCGATCTGATCCAGCAGTTCCTGAACGCGCCGCACCTTCGCGGCACCTGTCAAGCCGAAGTAGAACTGCAGTGGCCGCCCGATGATCGTTCCCACCGTCTGACGCGGATTCATCGCCGTATCTGCCATCTGATAAATCATCTGCAACTCACGCAGATCATCCCGGCTGCGCGCCGCAAGATCCGCCGACAACTCGCGTCCGGAAAATGTAATCCGGCCCGCACGTGGCGGCAAAAGCCCGGTAATCGCCCGCGCGAGCGTCGATTTTCCCGATCCGCTTTCCCCCACCACGGCCAGCGTCTGGCCCGCAGGCAAATCCACTGTGACCGCCTTCAGCACATCGAAAGTGGTGCCCCGGTAGCGCGCCGTCACCGCCTGCACGGACAGCAACGCATCCGCCGGAGCCTTCTCTGCATGGTCAATCGACCGCACAGCGACCAGCGCCTGCGTATATGCCTGCTGCGGCACCTCGATGATCTGGGCGGTCGGCCCATACTCCACGGCCTTGCCACCGCGCAGCACCAGAATGTCATCGGCCACCTGTGCCACCACGGCCAGATCATGCGTGATGTACAGCGCCGCAACCCCGGTATCGCGGATCGCATCCTTGATTGCGGCCAGCACCTCGATCTGGGTTGTCACATCCAGCGCGGTCGTCGGTTCATCGAAAATCACAAGGTCTGGCTTCGGGCACAGCGCCATCGCCGTCATCGCGCGCTGCAATTGCCCGCCCGACACCTGATGCGGATAGCGCGCGCCGATGGTTTCGGGCGAGGGCAGGCCAAGACGGCGGAACAGCACCACGGCCCGGGCGCAGGCTTCGGCGCGCGAGGACAGGCCGTGGCGCAGCGTCGCCTCGATCACCTGATCCATCAGCGGCAAGGCCGGGTTGAAGGCGGCGGCGGCGGACTGCGCGACATAGGTCACCTCGCGCCCGCGCAGGGCGCGCAGACCCCCCGCCCCGCCCTTCAGGATATCGCGCCCGTTCACGAACACCTCGCCCCCGGTGATGCGCACGCCGCCACGACCGTAAGCCATCGACGACAGCCCGATGGTCGATTTGCCCGCCCCGCTTTCGCCGATCAGGCCCATCACCCGGCCCCGCCCGAGGCTCAGCGACACGCCCTGCACCAGGGTGATCTTGCGCGGCG
>JAYSSN010000499.1:0-6079 GCA_043720555.1 Rhodobacterales bacterium
GGCGAAATTGCTGCAAAGTAATAGTCGATATGGGCCATGGGCTTCCCTTTCGGTTTGAGCCGACGGTAACCCGGTGCTAAGCGGTGTCAACGCCAGTCGCCGGGGAATCGTTTATGCCTGCCATCACCGAACCGAAACTGATCTCCGGCAATGCAAACCTGACCCTCGCCAAATCCATCGCACGGCGGATGTCGATGCACCGGGGGATGAGCGTCAATCTGGTGGATGCAAGGGTCGAACGGTTCAACGATCAGGAAATCTTCGTCGAGGTGTTTGAGAACGTCCGGGGCGAGGATATGTACATCATCCAGTCCACGTCGAATCCGGCCAACGACAACCTGATGGAATTGCTGATTATTACCGATGCACTGCGTCGGTCCTCCGCCAGCAGGATCACCGCCGTCATTCCCTATTTCGGCTATGCCCGGCAGGACCGCCGCGCCAAGGCGCGCACACCGATTTCTGCCAAGCTGGTCGCCAACCTGATTACGCAGGCCGGGGTTGACCGGGTTCTGACGCTCGATCTGCACGCGGCACAAATTCAGGGCTTCTTCGACATTCCGGTGGATAACCTTTATGCCTCGCCGATCTTCGCGCTGGATATCGAGCATAACTTTGCCGGTCGTATGGGCGATCTGATGGTTGTCTCGCCCGATGTCGGCGGCGTGGCCCGCGCGCGCGATCTGGCAAAGCGCATCAACGCGCCGCTCGCCATCGTGGACAAGCGCCGCGAAAAGGCGGGCGAAGTGGCCGAAATGACAGTGATCGGCAATGTCGCAGGCAAGGCCTGCATCATCGTGGATGACATCTGCGATACCGCAGGCACCCTGTGCAAGGCGGCAGAGGTGCTGATGGAAAACGGCGCGACCGAAGTACACAGCTACATCACGCATGGCGTTCTGTCCGGCCCTGCGGTTGAACGGGTGGGCAATTCCGTGATGAAATCGCTGGTCATCACCGACTCCATCGAACCGACCGATGCGGTACGTACGGCTGCGAACATCCGAATTGTGCCCACAGCACCGATTTTCGCCCAAGCCATCCTGAACATCTGGAATGGCACATCCGTATCGTCGCTGTTTGAAACAGAGACTCTGATGCCAATCTATGAAGGCATGTATCAGCGCGGCTGACCCATCAATCGCCGCTATCGTGAAGGTTGATTTCACCCTGTGGATAACATTGCAACTATATGATTTTAAATTTTAATACTGTTGTTTTCGTGCAGGCGGTTTTTGTGCTGCTTTACTCGACGTCCCAGTCATCATCCGTGCTCACCGGCCCGATCGCCAGCCAGTCGGCCCGGATCCGCGCCACCCGTGTATCGCCCCATGTGCGGAAAACCATGTGAAAACCGGTGGTCGTCACCTGTTCTGCGGTGATGTCGGCACGTGAATTCGTCTTGTGGTCCATATCCCACATCGAAATGGAGACACTGACCGTCGGCGGTACGGCGAAACGATCGTCGAAGTTCACGATATGGCGGCTTTCGCGCGGACCTTCCCCCGTCCACATCGCGCCGCCATCGGCAAAATCCGAAAACACCACTTGCGCGCCCTGTGCGATGCCCAGCGTACTTGCCGAAATACGTTTCATGGCCGTCCCAATCTCGAATGGTCAGGGCTTACCATAAAAAACAGGCAAAAATCAGACCCCACATGGAAAAGGCCCCGAACTTGCCGGGGCCTTTGCAACATCCGTCACCGGATCAGTGGCCCGCAGCGGCCCGCGCGGCAACGATATCGGCCATCAGCTTTTCGGCGCTGTCCTTGTCTTCGGTCGTCGCCGCAGCCTCACGCGCTTCGGCGATCAGCGTGTCGAACAGGGCAGCGTTTGCCTCATCCAGCGGCACGGCGCGTTCGGCCAGCACCGACACGCCCGTCGCCGTGATTTCGGCAAAGCCGCCGGTCACGACATAGGCCGTGGTCCCACCCGCACCAATGGCACGCAGCACGCCAGGGCGCAGCGTGGTAATGGTGGGGGCATGCCCCTCCATCGCCGTCAGGTCGCCATCCGCGCCCGGGATCTGCACCTCGGTCGCCTGAACCGACGCAAGGCGCCGTTCCGGGGACACGAGGTCGAATTGCAGGGTTCCTGCCATATCGCCCCCTTAGGCCGCTGCCGCAGCCAGACGCTGGGCCTTTGCCTTCACTTCTTCGATGTCACCGACCATGTAGAAGGCGGCTTCGGGCAGGTGATCGTATTCACCCGCAACCACCGCCTTGAACGACGCGATGGTTTTGTCCAACGGCACCTGCACGCCGGGCGACCCGGTGAATACCTGCGCCACGTCGAACGGCTGTGACAGGAACCGCTGGATTTTCCGGGCACGCGCCACGGTCAGCTTGTCCTCTTCGCTCAGCTCGTCCATGCCAAGGATGGCGATGATGTCCTGCAGCGATTTGTAGCGTTGCAGAATACCCTGTACCGAACGGGCCACGTCATAGTGTTCCTGTCCCAGAACCAGCGGGTCCATCAGACGCGAGGTGCTGTCCAGCGGGTCCACGGCCGGGTAAATCCCCAGTTCGGAAATCGCACGGCTGAGGTTTGTCGTCGCGTCAAGGTGGGCGAATGACGTCGCAGGTGCCGGGTCGGTCAAGTCATCGGCGGGCACATAGATGGCCTGCACCGACGTGATCGACCCCGCCTTGGTCGAGGTGATGCGTTCCTGCAAGGCGCCCATGTCGGTCGCCAGCGTCGGCTGATAACCCACGGCAGACGGGATACGCCCCAACAGTGCCGACACTTCCGAACCCGCCTGGGTAAAGCGGAAGATGTTGTCGACAAAGAACAGAACGTCGGTGCCCGACTGGTCGCGGAACTGTTCGGCAATCGTCAGGCCCGACAGCGCCACACGCAGACGCGCACCCGGCGGTTCGTTCATCTGACCGTATACGAGCGCCACTTTGGACTTGGTCAGGTCATCAATGTTGATAACGCCGGATTCGATGAATTCGTGATAGAGGTCGTTGCCCTCACGGGTGCGTTCGCCCACGCCCGCGAACACCGAATAGCCAGAGTGCACTTTGGCGATGTTGTTGATAAGTTCCTGAATAAGAACCGTCTTGCCAACGCCGGCACCACCGAACAACCCGATCTTGCCGCCCTTGGCGTAGGGGGCCAGCAGGTCGATCACCTTGATTCCGGTCACAAGGATCTGCGATTCCGTCGCCTGTTCGGAAAACGCTGGCGCAGGCTGGTGGATGGCGCGGCGCAAGGTGCCGGCGATCGGGCCTTTTTCGTCAATTGGTTCGCCAATCACGTTGATGATGCGGCCCAGCGTGCCGTCGCCCACGGGAACCGAGATCGGCGCGCCAAGGTCGGTCACGGGTGCGCCGCGCACAAGGCCCTCGGTCGCGTCCATGGCGATGGTCCGCACAGTGCTCTCGCCAAGGTGCTGTGCCACCTCCAGAACCAGCCGCTTGCCGTTGTTGTCGGTTTCAAGGGCGTTCAGGATCGCCGGAAGCGGCCCCTCGAACTGTACGTCAACCACAGCGCCGATGATTTGGGTCACCTTGCCTGCCGCGGCAGCCGCCTTCGGTGCTTTTGCCATGTCGTTTCTCCGGTTCGTCAGAGCGCTTCCGCGCCCGAAATGATTTCAATCAGCTCTTTGGTGATCGCGGCCTGGCGCGAGCGGTTGTACTGGATCGTCAGCCTGTTGATCATGTCGCCCGCGTTGCGGGTGGCATTGTCCATCGCACTCATCCGGGCACCCTGCTCGGATGCACCGTTTTCCAGCAAGGCCGTGAACACCTGCGTGGCAAGACCACGCGGCAGAAGATCGGCGAGGACGCCTTCTTCGCTGGGTTCATAGTCGTACAGCGCGGTGGAAGCGGCGCCTTCAAACTTGGCAGGGATCACCTGTTGCGCCGTCGGTACCTGGCTGATGACCGACTGGAAGCGGTTGAAGAACAGCGTGGCCACATCAAATTCGCCGGCGTCAAAGCGCGCCAGCATATCGCGCGCAATCGCCTGGGCGTTGACATACCCCATGCGCTTGACATCGCTCAGGTCGACATGGCCGACGTAATACTGCGACAGATCGCGTTTCAGCTGTTCGCGGCCCTTGCGGCCGACGGTCAGGATTTTGATCGTCTTGCCATCCGCCAGCAGCCGTTGCGCGTGCACCCGCGCCAGACGCGCGATGCTGGAGTTGAAGCCCCCGCACAGCCCGCGTTCCGCCGTCATCACGACCAGCAGATGCACCTTGTCCGATCCGGTGCCAGCCAGCAGGCGCGGGGCGCTTGCCGCCTGGCCAACCGAACCCGCCAGCCCCGCCATCACGGATATCATCCGTTCGGCATAGGGGCGTGCGGCCACGGCACTTTCCTGGGCACGGCGCAGTTTTGCCGCGGCCACCATTTGCATGGCCTTCGTGATCTTCCGCGTGTTCTTCACGCTTCCGATCCGGTTTTTCAGATCCTTAAGGCTGGGCATCCCCCATCTCCTCCCGGACGCTTACGCGAAGTCTTTGGCGAAGGCGTCAAGTTCGGCCCGGATTGCTTTTTCCAGATCGCCCGAAACCTTGCGGTCTTTCGCGGTGATGTCGTCCAGCAATGCTTTGCCCTTGGTCCGCAAATGCTTCAGCAAGCCCGCTTCAAAACGGCTGACGTCCTTGACCGCGATCTTGTCGAGATAGCCGCTGGTCCCTGAATAAATCACACAGACGATCTCGGCGTTGGTCATCGGCGAATACTGCGCCTGCTTCATCAGTTCGGTCAGACGCGCGCCACGGTTCAGCAACTGCTGGGTCGAGGCGTCAAGATCGGAACCGAACTGCGCGAAAGCCGCCATTTCGCGGTACTGCGCCAGTTCCAGCTTGACCTTGCCGGCCACCGATTTCATCGCCGAGGTTTGCGCCGACGACCCAACCCGCGACACCGAAAGACCGGTGTTCACAGCCGGACGGACACCCTGATAGAACAGTTCCGTCTCAAGGAAGATCTGGCCATCGGTGATCGAGATCACGTTTGTCGGAATAAACGCCGACACGTCGCCGCCCTGGGTTTCGATGATCGGCAGTGCCGTCAACGAGCCCGATCCGAAATCTTCGTTCAGCTTGGCCGACCGCTCCAGCAGGCGCGAATGCAGATAGAACACGTCGCCGGGATACGCCTCGCGTCCGGGCGGGCGGCGCAGCAGCAGGGACATCTGGCGATACGCCACGGCCTGCTTGGACAAGTCATCATAAATGATCAGTGCATGGCGGCCATTGTCGCGGAAAAACTCTGCCATCGCGGTCGCGGCATAGGGCGCCAGGAACTGCATTGGCGCGGGGTCGGATGCGGTGGCCGCGACGACGATTGTATAGGCGCTTGCACCGGTTTCTTCCAGCTTTTTCACCAGTTGCGCCACGGTCGAGCGCTTTTGCCCGATGGCCACATAGATGCAATACAGCTTTTTCGATTCGTCCGTGCCGGCAGCCTCGTTATAGGCTTTCTGGTTCAGGATCGTGTCCAGCGCCACGGCGGTCTTGCCGGTCTGGCGGTCGCCGATGATCAGTTCGCGCTGGCCCCGGCCGACCGGGATCATGGCGTCGATGGCTTTCAGGCCGGTCGCCATCGGTTCATGCACCGACTTCCGCGGGATGATGCCGGGGGCCTTCACATCGGCCACGCGGCGTTCGGTGGCGGCAATCGGGCCCTTGCCGTCAATCGGGTTGCCCAGACCATCGACCACGCGGCCCAGCAGGGCGTTGCCCGCCGGCACGTCGACGATGGACTTGGTGCGCTTGACGGTGTCGCCTTCCTTGATGTCCTGGTCCGAGCCGAAGATCACGATGCCGACGTTGTCGACTTCAAGGTTCAGCGCCATGCCACGGATGCCGCCGGGGAATTCGACCATCTCGCCGGCCTGGACATTGTCCAGACCATGCACGCGGGCAATCCCGTCACCGACGCTCAGCACGCGGCCGACCTCGGCCACTTCTGCATCCATCCCGAAATTCTTGATCTGCTCTTTCAGGATCGCAGAGATCTCAGCCGCCTGAATTCCCATCACCCAACCTCTTTCATTGCATTCTGGAGTGCCGCGAGCTTCGATTTGACCGAGGTGTCGATCATGACCGAGCCGAGCTTGA
>JAYSSN010000500.1:0-2450 GCA_043720555.1 Rhodobacterales bacterium
GCGGGCAATCGTGGCGCGGGATTCGGCCAAATTCACCCGCAGCGCCCGGAATGGCCCCATCCGCTGGCGGCGCGCGAAATACGCCGTGCCAAAAGCCGCAATCGTCGGTTCCGTCATGGCCAGATCATCCAGATAGCCGGGATCGCAGCTTTCTATTTCCTCGATCAGCAAATCAAAGGTGCGCGTCAGGACACGGCCTTTTCCATCTTTGACAATGCTGTCAACCGCGTCTTCGGTCAGATGCGTCAGCGGCTCGTAAGGGTATTGATAGTAGAAATCCGCCTCTGGCAGAATGCCGGTCTTTGACACCATGGTGATGTGCAGACCTTCATGCCCCGGCAGTGCCTTCCAGATCAGACCCGAAGGCCCTTGTGAAAAACACCCGTGCGCATGCGCCAACGCCACCGCAACGTCGACTGCGGAAAGCGCTGACCCAAGGATGCCGATCCGGACGGCGGGCAACGCCGCAATGTTTGCCGCAGGCCATGGCGAGACAAGCGATGCGTCACCCTCGGTGGGTTGCGCGTCCCACGTGTGACCCGTCGCCAGAACGACATGATCAAAGTCGTCGGTTGACGGCCCCCGGGGTGCATTGGTCACGATACCGACGCGATCCCGCGCCGGTTGGATGTCGACAACGTCGTGCAGCGTTCTGACCTCGACGTCGTGCCCCGCGGCGATTCCGGCTGACGCCAGCGCCTCCAGCTGAGCCGAAAGATATGCCCCCAGCAATGTGCGCGGATAAAACGCCCGCGCGGAAATTGCGTCCGGTGCCAGATTCCAGCGGTCCAGATCGTGCGCCGGGCGGCTGCGCAACCAGTCGGCCAACGGCGTGACAATTGGCGGTATCTCGCGGCTGAAAATATTCGACAGCATGTAATCAGGGCTGATGTCGGGCCGGTAAGGCATTCCGGTTCCGGCCACGCCTTCGCGTTCAAAGATGACGATCTTTAACGAAGATGTACTTTTTATCAGATACTTCAGTAAGAATATCGCCATTGGCCCGGCACCGACAATGCCGACCTTGTGTTGTTTTGCCACGTGTTCGCCTTTCCTGGTCCCCTTCCGGAACGCCCGGAACCGCAAACAGTTGCGTGAAAACCCCCGGTGGCCAGGGTGTCCGCGCGGCAGTGCGGCCAAATCAGCATGCGCAGGGGGCGATCGACAGCGGCGGGCCCCGTGCCGTCCCGGGGGTGCGGACCGTGACAGCGCGGCAATTCCGCGGCGCTGTCTGGCCGGACGCATGGTCGCCTAACGCGGCCTGCCGCCCTGCCGGATAAATACCGCATCGCCCCGCAGACCTGCCCCCTTTCCGCTTCCGCCGCAACCCGCTATATCCGCCCGCATGACAAAGCTCTCCCTCATCCGCAACTTCTCCATCGTGGCCCATATCGACCACGGCAAATCCACCCTCGCCGACCGGCTCATCCAAATGACCGGCACGGTGGCTGCGCGCGACATGAAGGCGCAGATGCTCGACAGCATGGATATCGAACGCGAACGCGGCATCACCATCAAGGCCAACACCGTGCGGATCGAATACCCCGCCAAAGATGGCCAGACCTATATCCTGAACCTGATCGACACCCCCGGCCACGTCGATTTCGCCTATGAGGTGTCACGCTCCATGCGCGCCGTCGAAGGCTCGCTGCTGGTCGTGGACGCCTCACAGGGGGTGGAGGCGCAGACCCTCGCCAACGTCTATCAGGCGCTGGATGCCGGGCATGAGATCGTGCCGGTCCTGAACAAGATCGACCTTCCGGCGGCAGAACCCGACCGCATCAAGCAGCAGATCGAGGATGTGATCGGCCTTGATGCCTCCAACGCCATTCCGATCTCGGCCAAATCCGGCCTCGGCATCCCCGACGTGCTGGAGGCGATCGTCACCCGCCTTCCCGCCCCCAAGGGCGACGCGGGCGCGCCGCTGAAAGCCATGCTGGTCGACAGCTGGTACGACGCCTACCTTGGCGTTGTCGTCATGGTCCGCATCATGGACGGCATGATGAAACGCGGCGACCGTATCCGCATGATGCAGACCAACGCGGTGTACGGCATCGACAAGCTGTCGGTCCTGAAACCCCAGATGGTCGATATCGACGAACTCGGCCCGGGCGAGATCGGCGTGCTCACCGCCTCGATCAAGCAGCTCCGCGACACCCGCGTCGGCGACACCATCACCTCCGAACGCGGCGGCACCGACAAGCCGCTGCCCGGCTTCAAGCCTTCCGTCCCCGTCGTCTTCTGCGGGTTGTTCCCCGTCGATGCCGCCGATTTCGAACCCCTGCGCGACGCCATCGAGAAGCTCAGCCTGAACGACGCCTCCTTCTCGACCGAAATGGAAACCAGCGCGGCCCTGGGTTTCGGCTTCCGCTGCGGCTTTCTCGGCCTGCTGCATCTCGAGGTCATCCGCGACCGGCTGGAACGCGAATACGATCTCGACCTCATCACCA
>JAYSSN010000501.1:0-6047 GCA_043720555.1 Rhodobacterales bacterium
CACCGTGCAATCCTCGTGAAACGCCCCGTGATTGCGGAACGAAAACAAGAACAGCTTCAGCGATTTGCTTTCCACCAGCCACGCACCCGGCACATAATCGATCACCAGATGCGCAAAATCCGGCTGCCCCGTCATCGGGCACAACGAGGTGAATTCAGGTGCCGTGAAGCGCACCGCATAGCGGGTGCCTGCCTGCGGGTTCGCCACCCGTTCCAGCACGGCGTCCTCCGGGTTTGCCGGGAGGCGCGTCGCGGCGCCCAACTGTGTAAGTCCTGCGTAGATATCATCCTGTGCCACGGAAACAGAGCCTTTCGTTGGGGCCTCCGCTGCCGCCACGCCGCAGCAGATGCGGCGCGCCTGAACCGTCTCGGTATCCGTGTTTTAACCGGGCAGGCCGCGACCGGAGGCTGTGAAGCCACGGTGACGCCCATAGCAGTGCCGCAGTGCCCGGTAAAGGATGCTCAGCACCACCCGCCCCGCACGCCGCCGCCGTAGGCCCGCGCGTACCCACCGCGTACCATGTGCCGCGCCAGTGTCTCACGCCCCAGCCACACCGTCACCAGCCGCCGCTGATAGCGGTCCAGCCCGCCACGCTCCAGCCGCAGATCCCCGCCGCTCAGCAGCAACCGCCGCAGCGCCCATTTCGCCTTTTGCGCCGCCAGCAGCTCTGCCGCGCAGCGGGGCGAGAACAACTCGGGCGCATCGAACCCCTGCAGCCGCGCCCGCGCGATTCCGTCGGATGCACACCACAGATCGACCGTATCGCCATCAACCACCCGCAGCACCCGGCAGTTGTCCGTTCCCGCCGAAATGGGTCGCGCAATCGCCAGCGCCCCGTCGGCCACGAACGGCACCACAACCAGCCCGATGACCGACATCGCAATCACCGCTCTCAGATAGAACAGCGGGTCCGCGATCCGGTGCCACCACCGGCCCGGGCGTCGTGGCGGCAGTCCATGGCGTACGCCCCGCCAGCCCGATCCCCGCCAGCCCGATCCCCGCCAGTTCAATCCCCGCCAGCTCAATCTCTGTCGGCCATGGGGGCGGCAGGCGGCACCTCGCCCTGCCAGACGGCCCCGACCTCTGCCTTGATGATCCGGGCAATCAGCGCCGCATCGTCCGGCGTGAACGTCAACGGCAGCCGCATGTCGATCAGCCCCTTCAGCACCCGGTCGGTCTGCGGCATGGGGCCTGGATTGGCATAGGCCCAATGCACATAGCGGCTGGTGAATGCCACCGGGTCCGCCGCCCCGAACCACTTCAGTTCGACGCCCCGCGCCAGGCACCGCGCCACCAGCGCCTCGACCCGCGCAGCCTCCCAGTCCGGCAGCAGGAACTGGAACGACGACGCCACATAAACCTCTGCCGCAGGCCGCGGGATCAGCCGCAACCCCGGCACACCCGCCAGCCCCGCCTCCAGAGTCCGGTACAAAACACCCCAGCGTTCCCGCCGGTCCTCCAGCAACCCCAACTGCGGCCGCAGGACCGCCGCCCGCAGGTTATCCATCCGGCCGCTGATGTTGGGGGTCTCCAGCCGCAACCCCTCGAACACCTCGGCCGGGGGTGCGGCCCGGTGCCGCGCATACAGCATGTATGACCCCGACAGCAGCACCGCCTTGGCCGCGATCACCGGGTCATCCGTCACCAGAAACCCGCCCTCGCCCGCATTCACATGCTTGTAGGTCTGCGCCGAATAGCACCCCACCAGCCCGTGCCGCCCCGACGGCACCCCGCGCCACCGCGCCCCCATCGTGTGGGCGCAATCCTCGATCACCGTCACACCCGCCGCATCACAGACCGCCATCAGCCGGTCCATGTCGCAGACATGCCCCCGCATGTGGCTTAGCAGCAGCACCTTCGCCGAGCCCGCCTTCACCGCCAGATCGTCCAGATCGATCGTCAGATCATCCGTCACCTCGACAAATACCGGCACCCCGCCCACAGACGCAATCGCCCCCGGCACCGGGGCCAGCGTGAACGCATTGGACAATACGCGCGTTGCATGCCCCACCCCGACAGCCCGCAAGGCGGTGGCCATCGCATACCCTCCCGACGCCACGGCAAGGCAATATCTCGCACCCACCAGCGCGGCGAACTCCTCCTCCAGCAGCGCCGTTTCGGCCACTTCGCCCGGTGCCACGTTGTACCGGTGCAGTCGGCCATGCTGCAAAACCGCCAGCGCGGCTGCAATCCCCGCCTCCGGGATCGGTTCCTGCTGCGTGAAACTGCCGGTAAACCGCTCAGACATAGGCTGGCCCCGGCTTGACCACCCAGAACATCCCCAACACCAGCACCAGCAACCCCGCGGCGGTGAAGTACGCCATGTCGGGGGATGGAAATGGTGCCCCCGGCTCCATGAAATAGGCAAAGATCTGCGAGAAAAAGATCGTCCCGCCCAGCATCGCGATATTCATCACCGACGATATTCCCCCCTGCAATTCGCCCTGCGCATCATCAGGCACGGCCTTGGACATGATCGCCGTCAGCATCGGATGCACAAACCCCTCCGGCCCATGTACCAGCATGAACAGCACAACCACCCCCAGTCCACCCGCCAGACCGTACCCCGCCGCCGCTATCACCGCCGACACCAACCCGGTCAGCACCACCTGCACCTCGCCGAACCGCGCCACGGCCGGCCCCGTGACAAAGCCCTGAAACACCGCCGTGATGATCCCGAACGCCGCCAGCGACACCCCGATCATCGCCGTGTCCCAGCCGAATTTGGCCGCACCCCAGAAGGGCCAGATCGCCGGGTAAACGGCCGAGGCAAAGAAATAGAGCCCCAGCACCCCACACATCGGCAGCACCCCCGCATAGTGGCGAAATACCGCCAGAGTGCCGAACGGATTGGCCCTGCGCCATTCAAACGGGCGCCGCTTTTCCAATGGCAACGTTTCGGGCAGCACGAACCAGCCATAGATCAGGTTCAGCATCGAAATTCCCGCCGCCGCATAAAACGGCACGCGCGGGCCGTAGGCACCCAGCAGCCCGCCAATCGCAGGCCCCATCACAAAGCCGATGCCAAACGCCGCCCCGATCATCCCGAACGCCCTCGCCCGCGCCGCGGGTGCCGTCACATCCGCTATGTAGGCATTGGCAATGACATAGGACGATCCGCACAGGCCCGCGATGGCGCGCCCGACGAACAGCCAGAAAATCGTGGGGGCCAGCGCCGAAAACAGATAATCCACCCCCAGCCCGAACACCGCCAGCAGCCGCAGCGGCCTGCGCCCGAACCGGTCCGACAGGTTTCCCATCACCGGGCTGAACAAAAATTGCGTCAGCGAGAAGGCCGCAAACATCCAGCCACCCACGCGCGACGCATCGCCCACCGTCATCGTGCCCACATCCTGAATCAGCGCGGGCAGGACCGGCATGATCAGGCCAAAGCCCACCATGTCCAGAAACACGGTGGCCAGCACGAAGGTCACGGCATGGGGCGAGGGCGCGGCAGTCATCGGCCAATCTATGGAATGCAGGTCAGGCGGCGTCAACGGCGCCGGTATGTTTTCGCTTGGCCATCGCGTCAAAGCGCAGGCGTCGGACCTGTCCCGCTGAACCCGCAGTTTGCCTGTTCAGGGTCACCCTTGGACGACCAGACAATGTCACAAAATCCCCGGCGGCATCGGGAATATGTTCACCAATCATCTGATATCACGCCAATGAACCCGGAAATTTCCCGCCGTCAACTCTGCCCTACTGCCGCGCGACGATCCCCATCACACCCGACAGCAACTGCGCCGCAACCATTGCGCCCATCCCGTCGATATCGCGGTCCGGCATGAACTCTACCAGATCGAACCCCGCGATCCACGCCCGCTCCGCCACGCCCCCGATCAGTTCCAGCACCTGCCAGTATCCCAATCCCCCCGCCACCCGCCCGATCGCCGCCGGCATGATCGAGGGGTCCAGCGCATCGACATCCAGACAGACAATCACCTCGGCCCCCTCCGGGATCAGATCAATCGCGCGTCCCACCCCGGACCGGGCCACCTCGCCGGCCGGCACGAAATGCACGCCCCACGCCAGCGCATCTGCAAGGTCCGCCTCGCGCGCCGATCCGATCCCCCGGCTGCCCACCTGCACGATCCGCTCGATATGCCCCATCTCGGATGCCCGCCGCATGGTGGATGACAGGCCCAGCCGCTCACCCCCCACCTCATCGCGCCAGTCGATGTGCGCGTCGATCTGCAGCACGGTAAAGCTGCGCTTGCGCGCGCCGTATGCCTCCAGCATCGGGATCGGCAGACTGTCATCGCCGCCGATCAGAATCGGCACCCCGCCCCGGTCCAGCACCGTGGACACCGCCCCGAAGATCCGCGCCCGGTTCCCTGCGGGGTCGCCCTCGTGTTGCGGCAGATCGCCTGCATCGACGCAGGCGACCGCGCCTGGAAACACCGGCGCGCCCAGATCGAAGTTCACATGCGCCAGGTTTGCGGCATAGCTCGCCCCCGCTGCCCGGATGGCCGCAGGCCCCCCCGCGCAATAAAACCCGACCGACGGATAGGGCGTGCACCCGTCCGCCCCGATCAGCGCCATCTTCACGTCCAGCCGCGACAGATCCCGGCAGCGCGGCAACCCCATGAAGGTATCCACCGCCCCCGCCCCGAACATCGCCCCAAGATTTGCCATCGCGCCCTCGCATCACTTTGCCGTGCAGGCTGCATGGTGCGGCCTCGCCCGGCAAGTCATGACGTAGATAGGCACATATTCCTGCCGACGCGCCAGCAACCTTCCGCGCGACCGGCCAGCCGCGCTGCAACTGGACGATATCCCCGTCGTGCTGCACGACCTTGCGGAACATCACAAATCCAGATCGCCGCGCCATCGCGAGCGAGGCTGCGTTGTCCCGCCCGGTCATCGCCACCACGGGGCCGCCGAGATGGGCATCAAACCAGTGCAGCGCCGCACCAACCGCCTCTGGCCCCTACCCCATCCGCTGTGCAGTCTGCCCCAGAACCCACCCCATTTCCGGCACATCATCAAACTGCGGCCCATAGCCCCGGTGGGCCTTGAAAAATCCGGTCTGGCCGACACATGCATGGGTGTCCGGCACGGTAATCGCCGATTGCCCGTAGCCCGGCATCTGCCAATGCCCTGCGTTGCGCCGGAACGACGCCCAGAATTCGGCCGATCAGCGGGGCGTCACACCAACCTGCGCCGCACACACCGGATCGCCCCACATCGCGGCACAGGATGCAAAATCGGGCATCACCAGTCGCGCCGTTCGGATCGCCGGGACATCCATCGCGTCCGCTTGCAGAAAAGAAAACGGCGTCAGCTTTGCAGCCAACGCCGTTCGGAAACCAGAGCCCCGATGGTGAAATCAGGCGGCTTCGCTGATGAATTTCACCGCATCGCCGAAGGTCTGGATGGTTTCGGCGGCATCATCGGGGATCTCGATCCCGAACTCTTCCTCGAAAGCCATCACCAGTTCCACGGTGTCCAGGCTGTCCGCGCCAAGATCGTCAATGAACGAGGCATTCTCGATCACCTTGTCTTCTTCAACGCCCAGATGCTCGACCACGATCTTTTTTACGCGGGCTGCGATGTCGCTCATGTCATTCCTCGTTCATGTTGCGGGGACAGGCCCCCGGTCACGTCAATCTTGCCCGTCAGTATCAGGGCTTCCCGCAGCCAGATCAAGCAGCTTCAGGATCAGGCGCGCCTATAGCAAGGCGATGGTCGCATGGCAAACAGTTTCCCAGCCACGTCGGCGATGAACAGCAAGCGACTTAACCTTTAGCTATCTTGCGGGGCCGCGGAAACCTGTTGGTAACCGGAATTGGGCAACCCTGCGCAGACCCGCCCCTGCCGAGAGCCGCCATGTCCGCCACCGACCGCCGCATTCCCATCATCGTGCTAGCCGGGCAGTCGAACGCCAATTCGACCCAACTGTCGCTCGAGGCCTTCAAGCAGGTAGCTGCGGCGGGCGGCATGCTGGTGCACATGGCGATGAACGGATCGGCCCTGTCAGACCGGCTGGATACCGGGTCGGGCACATGGAACGCGGCCACGGGCACCGTGCCGATGGGGGTAAACCT
>JAYSSN010000502.1:0-6045 GCA_043720555.1 Rhodobacterales bacterium
TACGGCGGGCAAACCGTCCTCCACGATATCAGCCTCGAGATTGCGCCGGGCGAATTCATCGTCCTGCTCGGCCCCTCCGGCTGCGGCAAGACCACGCTGCTGAACATCCTTGGCGGGTTCGCCGAACCCACCGCCGGTAACGTCCTGATCGGCGGCCGCGACATGCGCGGTATCGCCCCCAGGGATCGCCCCACCACAACGGTTTTTCAGGACTACGCCCTGTTTCCGCACATGAGCCTTGCCGACAACGTGGCCTTCGGCCTGCGCATGCGCGGCATGGCCCCCGCCGCACGGCGCAAAAGGGCGGCAGAGATGCTGGCAATGGTTGGCCTCGCGTCGATGGAAAACCGCCGCCCGCATGAACTTTCCGGTGGCCAGCGCCAGCGCGTCGCGCTGGCCCGTGCGCTGGCGGTGGAGCCAGATGTGCTTTTGCTGGACGAACCTCTGGGCGCGCTCGACCTACAGCTGCGCCGCCAGATGCAGGACGAGCTCAAGGCGATCCAGCGCCGGGTCGGCACTACCTTCGTCCATGTGACCCACGACCAGGACGAGGCGATGGCCATCGCCGACCGCATCGTCGTGATGCATGCAGGCACCATCGCCCAGGCCGCACCTGCCCGCGATGTCTACCTGCGCCCGGCCAACCTGTTTGTCGCGGATTTCATGGGCGACGTGAACAAGATCCGTCTCACGGACGGCCAGTCCGCCTTTGGCGCCCTGATGCCCGGCACCGGCACGATCTGCCTGCGCCCGGAATGCATCGGCACCCAAGGCCCGCTGCCATTGGGCATGGCCCGCGTTACCGATGCCGCCTTCTTCGGCACGCACGTCCGCGCCCATATGGCCCCCGTCAACGCACCCGGCATTTCCCTCATCGTCCACTTTGCGCAAGGCAGCGACATCGTTCCCGGCCAGGATATCAACCTGTTCGCCCGTGACCCCGTGCTGCTGGAGGTCGAACAATGACAGCGCAGCACTTCGCCCCGGATGTCCCCGCGTTCCGGGCGACGCCAGCCTGCGCCATGGCGGGTCCCGGCGCATCTGCCAGTCAGGCGCGCCCGTCCGGTCGCCATCACCGATGTGCTGCAGCGAGTTTCCCCGCCAAGGACACCACCCCATGACCAGCCCCGCGGACTGGTGGCGCATCCGGCCCCTTGCCGATGGCGTCACATGGATCGACGAACCCCATATCCACGAATTCTACCGCTGCAACGTCTGGCACGTCCGGGGCCGCGACCGCGACATGCTCGTCGATTCAGGCATGGGCGTCGTCAGCCTGCGGGAATGGGTGCCGCTTGTGACCGAACGCCCCCTCGATGCCGTCGCCAGCCACACCCATTTCGACCATATCGGCAACCACCACGAATTTCCCTGCCGCCTGTGCCACGGAGCTGAGGCTGAACTGCTCCGCCACCCCGACCGAAAGGCAGTCCTTGCCGAACCTTACGTCACCGACGACATCTTCAGCCGGATGCCCCCCGCCCCCTACCAGTCCGCCACTTACGGCGTCACCCCGGCCCCTGCCACCCGCCTGCTGTGGAACCACGATATCATCGACCTTGGCGACCGGCATTTTCAGGTGATCCACACCCCCGGCCATTCCCCCGGCGGCATCGCCCTGTGGGAAGCCGCCTCCGGTATCCTGTTCTCGGGCGATGTTGTCTATGATGGCCCGTTGATCGAAGATACCTATCACAGTGATGCCCATGACTATCATGCGTCCATGGTGCGCCTCCATGATCTGCCGGTGCGTGTGGTTCACGGCGGCCATTTTTCCAGCTACGATGGCGCACGGCACAGAACCATCATCCGCACATGGCTTGACGACAAGGAACGCACATGACCTTCAACCAACCCCTTGGCGGCAATGACATGCCCCGCGCCGGTGGCCCCGGCACGATGATGCGCCTGCCCACCCAGACCACGGCCAGCGGCCTGAACGCGGCCTTCATCGGCATCCCGATGGATCACGGCACCTCGTTCCGCCCCGGCACCCGCCTTGGCCCCCGGCAAATCCGGGCCGAAAGCGCCATGCTGCGCCCATTCAACATGGCCACCGGCGCGGCACCGTTCAACCACCTTCACGTCGCCGACATCGGCGATGTCCCGATCAACACCTTCAACTTGCAGAAAACCGTCGATATCATCACCACCTTCTATGACGACGTCCTCGCTTACGGCACCGTCCCGCTTACCCTTGGTGGCGACCACACCCTGACATGGCCGATCCTGCGCGCGATCAAGGCGAAACACGGCCCTGTTGCCCTGATCCACATCGACGCCCACGCCGACATCAACGACACCATGTTCGGCGAAAAAGTCGCCCACGGCTGCCCCTTCCGCCGCGCCTGGGAGGATGGCTGCCTGCAAAACGACAAGGTCTTTCAGATCGGCCTGCGCGGCACCGGCTATAGCCCTGATGATTTCAACTGGGGTCGTGAGCGGGGCTGGACCGTCATTCAGGCCGAAGACTGCTGGCACAAATCGTTGAAACCGCTGATCGGCGAGATCCGCGCGAAAATCGGGGATACGCCCACATACCTCAGCTACGACATCGACAGCCTCGATCCCGCCTTTGCCCCCGGCACCGGCACGCTGGAGGTCGGTGGCCTGACCGTCTGGCAGGGGCTTGAGTTGATCCGGGGATGCGCGGGCCTGAACCTTGTGGGGTGTGATCTGGTCGAAGTGTCGCCCCCTTATGACCCACAAGGGTCAACCGCCCTGATCGCCGCCAATTTCCTGTATGAAATGCTCTGCGTGCTGCCGGGCGTCCCGCAAGGGCACGCATGACCCATATCCTTTGCGTTCCCGGCGGCATCCGCCGCACACGTGCGCGCCTTCCATGCTGTGGCCCTTGCCCATGGCGGTCCCGTCGCCCGCCCCCGATACGAACCCGGCTTCCTTGCGGCCTGCGGACGCGACCCCGACGGCAACAAACCCGCCTGCGTTCATCACAAGTGGAACGGCATCGACTGACCGCGCCCTACTTCAACTCGACCTCGACAAACGACATCACCGCATCGCCGTCGTTGACCACGTTGTGCTGAACCCCTTCCACCCGCCGGTACGCCGTCCCCGCAGGCACCAGCACTCTGCGGGCGCCGCCATCCGGTTCCTCCAGCAGCATGTGGCAATCGGTGATCGCCGCAATGACATAGTCAAACCCATGCCGGTGCCAGCCCGTCTCGGCACCGGGCGCAAAGTCAAAGCGCGTGACGCGCACGCGCGCGTCGTCCACCATCTGCGTCGCCGTGCAAGCCGGGCGTATCATGCAACCCTCCCATCAAAAGCTGCACCAAAGCTGCGGTCAATCGCGTGCCCGTGTAAAGCCCCCCTCGCCAGCCACAGCACGCTGCGGTACCGTTCGGCGTCAGACACCGAGCCGCAAAGGAAAGCGCCCATGGACAGCGCCACGTTGCAGACCGAAGCACAGACCCTGATGCTGCCCCGCTTTACTGAAGCAACCGCCCTGCAACTGGGCGGCATCCTTCTGACCATGGCCCAGTCCGATCATCTTCCCATCGTCATCAACATCCGCACCGCCACGCGCACCTTGTTTCACGCCGGCCTGCCCGGCTCTGCCGGGTTGAACGACCTGTGGGCGCGTCGAAAATCGAATACCGCGCTGCTTTTTCACGAAGCGTCGTTCCTGGTCGGCACACGGCACCGGGAAAAGGGGGAAACACTGGCAAAACACGGCCTTGATACCGCGGATTACGCCGATCACGGCGGCGCCGTGCCGATCTGCGTGACCGGCACCGGCATGGTCGCCGTCGCCACCGTGTCCGGGCTGCCCCAGGCCGACGATCACGCCCTTGTGGTGCGCGCGATCCGCGAACTCATGCAGCACCCCTAAAATGCGCCGCTTCGCCCGGCTTACGCCAGCGTCTTCAACACGTCTGCCAGTGTTCCGATCAGCGTATCAATCTCGGCTTTCGAGATAATCAGCGGCGGCGACATGGCGATGATATCGCCGGTGGTGCGGATCAGGATGTTCTTGTCATAAGCCGCCAGAAACGCATTGAACGCCCGCTTTGTCGGCTCACCCGCCATCGGGTCCAGCTCTACCGCACCGATCAGCCCCAGATTGCGGATGTCGATCACATGGCGAGTGCCCTTCAGGGAATGCAACGCCGCCTCCCAGTAGGGCGCAATGTCGGCGGCGCGTTCAAACAGACCTTCCTCTTTGTACGTGTCCAGCGTCGCGATCCCGGCCGCAGATGCGATCGGGTTGCCCGAATAGGTATAGCCGTGGAACAGCTCGATCGTATGCTCCGGCCCACCCATGAAGGCGTCATGCACTGCCGCTGTCGTCAGCACCGCACCCATCGGGATCACCCCGTTGGTCAGGCCCTTGGCAGTGGTCATCATGTCGGGCAACACGTCGAAATACTGCGCGGCAAAAGGTGCGCCAAGGCGGCCGAAGCCGGTGATGACTTCATCGAAAATCAGCAGGATTCCGTGCTTTTGCGTGATCGACCGCAGCTTTTCCAGATACCCCTTCGGTGGGATCAGCACGCCTGTTGACCCGGCCACAGGCTCCACGATCACCGCCGCAATCGTCTCGGCCCCGTGCAGTGCGACGATCCGCTCCAGCTCGTCCGCGAGATTCGCGCCATGCTCCGGCATGCCCTTCGAATAGGCGTTCTGCGCGGGCAGATGCGTGTGGGGCATGTGATCCACCCCACCCAGCAGCGTGCCGAACATCTTGCGGTTATTGACGATGCCGCCGACCGAAATCCCGCCGAAGTTCACCCCGTGATAGCCACGCTCACGCCCGATCAGCCGCGTGCGCGCGCCCTCGCCCCGCGCCCGGTGATAGGCAATCGCCAGCTTCAGCGCCGTCTCGACGCTTTCCGAGCCGGAGTTGGTGTAGAATACATGCTCGATCCCCCTGGGCGCCACGTCGATAATGCGGTTTGCCAGCTCAAACGCCACCGGATGGCCCATCTGAAAGGCGGGCGCATAGTCAAGCTCGGCGGCCTGCCGGGCAATCGCCTCGGTGATCTTCGGACGGCAATGGCCCGCATTGCAGCACCACAGGCCCGCCGTCCCATCAAGCACCTGCCGTCCGTCAGACGTTGTGTAGTGCATGTCCCTGGCCCCCACCAACATGCGGGGGTTCTTCTTGAACTGCCGGTTCGCGGTGAACGGCATCCAGAAGGCGTTCAGGTCGTTCGGCGCTTTGCGGTCCAGTGCCATGCGGCTCTCCACTGATGCGCCGGGCGGCGCGTTCTTGACTGATTGTTCAAAAGAACGCTACCAGCAAGGGGCCCGCAGTCAAGGGCAACCCCGCACCGAAAGGCATCCATGACCAGACCCCGCACCCGCATTCAGGCCCGCAATCAGGATGCAATCCTTGAGGCCGCCCTTGCCGTGTTTTCCACCCAGGGTTTTCGGGGGGCGACGCTGGACCAGATTGCCGATGTGGCGGGGCTGTCGAAGCCCAATCTGCTATACTATTTCGCCTCCAAGGACGCGATCTACGCCGAACTGCTGACCGGGCTTCTGGACACCTGGCTTGATCCTTTGCGCGCGATGAATCCGGATGGCGACCCGGTGCAGGAACTGCTGGGATACGTCCGCCGCAAGCTGCAGCTGTCGCGCGACTATCCCCGCGAAAGCCGCCTGTTCGCCAATGAAATCCTGCAAGGTGCCCCCCGCATGCAGGCGGCCATCACCGTGGATCTGACGGCTCTCGTCGCGGAAAAGGCCGTGATCCTGACCACCTGGATGGATCAGGGCCGCATTGCGCGGCTCCATCCCATCCACTTGATTTTTTCGATCTGGGCGCTGACCCAGCACTATGCCGACTTTGATTGCCAGGTCCGTGCCGTGCTGCAAGGCGAAGGGGCCGATCCCTATCCGCAGGCGCAACTCTATCTGGAAACGTTGTTCCAGAAGCTGCTCACCCCCTGACCTTTTCACATTTGCCCAGATATCCTCCAAGATGAACTGGCCAAATTGGCGGGACGACGCGGTAAGCCCCCTGCCTGCGAAATTCTTCCTTCAGGAATTCTCCCTGTCCGGGCCCGTGTCCTGCCC
>JAYSSN010000503.1:0-6012 GCA_043720555.1 Rhodobacterales bacterium
GTCCTCCCCGGACCAGTTCGATGTCGCAGTGCCTTGCGTGTTCATCGGCCATGTGTAGGCCTTGTAGCCGCAGCCGACGATACAGTAGTGGCAGGTGACATTCTGCACCTTTGCCCCTGCGGGGATGATCGGCAGGCGGTCGATCTGACGTTTGTAAGCCATTGCTCTCTCTCCCCTATGCCAGCACGTTCGACAGGCGGCCGTAGATCAGCTCATCCACGCCCTCGGCGTAGATGTCGCCGTTGTCGTCCACCCGCAGGGCAAACTGCGGCAGGTTCTGCGTGGCATGGCCCCAGGTCTGCTGGCCCCCCGCCTCGCAGTCGAAGCGGCTGAAATGGCCGGGGCAGTTCAGCGTCTTGTCGGCGGCGTTGTAGGACAATAGCCAACCCTTGTGCGGGCACATCACCGAATAGGCGACCACGTCGCCGTCGGGGCCAGCGCCACCCTCGACCGATGTGCCCAGCTTGATCAGCACACCGGGGCTGTCGGCATCGGGATATGCCACGTCCATCGGTTCGTTGGGTTGCAGGTCGGCAAGGTTGGCCAGCCGGTTCGCAGGATAGCTGACCATGGCCAGCGACTGCGCCTGCGCCTGGGCCGGCGCGAGCATGGTGGCGGCGGCGGCACCCACGGCGCTGATGGCACCGCCCCGCAAAAACTGACGCCTGCCGACGTCGACCAGCTTGTTGCACTTCATTGCTAGGATCCTCCCTGGCTTTTCGATTTTGGACCAGCTTACAGACCGGGGGAGCGGCGCGGCTATGGCCACGGCGATGTTGCCGCAGCGCGGCAAGTCGTTCATTCCATGATTTATTTTTTGACGTTCGGATTTCCGAACAGGCGCGCGGGCCTAAAGACCCAGCTTCTGCATCTTTTCCCACAAGGTCGTGCGCGACACCTGGAGCAGCTTTGCAGCCTCGGTGACCTGGCCCTGCGTGCGTTCCAGCGCCGCCACGATCTGCGCCCGTTCTGCCGCATCGCGGACAGTGGAAAGCGGGCGGATCGCCTCTTGTCCGGCGCGTTCGGGGAACAGATCGGACGGCAGCACTTTTGCCCCTTCGGCCTGTTCCACCGCGCGCATCAGGCGGGCGCGCAACTCGCGCCCATTGCCGGGCCAGTCGTGTGCGCGGATGGCATCCTCGCTCGAAGCTGCCAATCCGGTCAGTGGTGCTGCGCGCCGGGCGTTGAGGCCCGGAAACAGACGCGCCGCCAGCCAGACCGCATCCTCGGGTCGGTCGGCCAGCGGCGGGATGACGATTTCGTGGCTTTGCAGCAGGTGGAACAGATCGGCGCGGAAACCGCCGGATGCGATCTTGTCCTCGATCCCCATGCCCGCCGTTGCGATCAACCGGAACGGGGCAGCGCGCAGCATCTGCATCACGCTGTCCTGCGCCAAGGGTGGAAGCCGCCCGATGCCGACGATCAGCAACGTGCCCTCGCCGACCTCACGCGCCACCATGTCGATGGCATCAACGTCAACCGCCTGACGCAAGGCATCGAGGATGACGAAGGGGGCCGCGCGCCGGTCTGACTGGTCATGCACCCGCTGCGCGAGCCGCGCCTTGCCAAGCCCATGACCGCCTCGGATCAGCAGATGCGCATCGCGGCCCGCGGCCTCGGCCGTCTGGCGGTCCACCCTGCGGGCGGCGGCCGATATGCCTGTTTCAGGGGGCATCTCAAGGTCGCCGCCAGGCCGCATGACGATGGCGAGCCGTTCCAGAAATCGGCCGATGTCGAACGGCTTGGTGATGTAATCGGCAGCGCCCGACCGGATCAGCCGCACCGCCTGATCAATGCCACCTTGCCCGGTGATGAACAGGAACGGCGGCGGCGTGCCAAAGCGGGTGAGTGTGTCATACAACGCCTCGCCCGTGCCGTCGGGCAACCGGATATCGCAGATCACCGCATCGATGGTCTTGCGCGGCGTGCGGATCGCGGGCAAGGCGCGGGCGATCTGGCGGTGCCACTGAACCTCGGCCCCCTCCAGCGTCAGCCGCTGAAGCAGCGACGCCCCCATGATCTCGTCATCCTCCACCAGCACGATGCAGCGTCCGGCAATCATGACGGCACCAGCACAGGCAGATCGACGCGAATGACCGTCGCCCCGTCAATGCGGGTATGGGTGATACGGCCGTTCAGACCCACCACGATATCATGGGCCAGACGCAGACCGACCCCACCGCCCGGTGGCAAGGGCCCCGATGACAACAGCCGCGCAAGGTGATCCGGGCCGAGGCCGGGTCCGGTGTCATCGACCACGATCGACAGCACATCCGCGCCGTTCGAGACCGACAGCCCGACTCGCCCCCCCGTGCCTGCCGCCTCGGAGGCGTTGAGCAGCAGGTTCAGCGTCACCTGCCGCACTTGTGCCGATGGCAGCGCCGCCAGCGTGGCGTCGCCTGCCGTGATCTGCCAGTCAAGGCGTTGTTCGCGGCTGGTCGCCTCGGGCTCGAACAACAGCCGCAGATCCTCAAAATCCACGGCTCTCAGCGACTGGCCCGTCCTGTCAAGCCGGTTCTGGTCAAGGATCGCGCGCGCGACATCCCGCAGGTGCGTGAGGCCCCGCAGCATGAGGTTGCCGGATTCGCGCACCACTTCGGGGCGGTCGGCGTAGGTCACGATGGTATCTGCGGCATTCAGCAAGCCACCCAGCGGATTGTTGATCTCGTGCGCCAGCGAGGATGACAGGCGGCCAAGACTGACGAACCGCTCGCGCTCGGCCAGCCGCCGCTCGGCTTCGGCCCGCGCCTCGACCGCCGTGGTCATCCGGTTGTAGGTGGCAATGAGCCGCGCAAGACCGGGGTCGCTGCGCGGGATGTCGGCATCTGCAATCGGGCGGGGGACGCCTGCGGTGGCGTCCATCGCGCGCACCAGCGTGCCGACGGGGCGAAGAATGCGCGCAACTGCGAGCCAGCCCGCAAAGGCCAGCACGGCGGTCGCTGCCGCATTGCCAAACAACAGCCAAATGGTCACCCGGCGACGCTCTGCCAGCAGATCGGTCACGTCCAGTTCCGTGACGATGCGCCCGACATCCCGGCCCTGATACTTCAGGGGCGACGCCACCCGCAGCACGGGATCCCCGGTCATCGTGACGGCACCGGGGGCGACGGCATCCACCTCGTAGCGGGTCATTTCGCTGCCGACAGGCGAGCGCTTCGGATCACTTGCAGCCAGCACGTTGCCGCCTGCGTCAGCCACGACAGTTTGCAACAGCCGCTGCCCGTCCGACGCGGCCCGCGCGCGTTCGAGGATATCGTACACCTCCCAGACGTCCTGCCGCAGCACGAACGGCCCCAGAGCCACCGACAGACCCTCGACATGCAATCGCGCGGTTTCGACCAGTCGGGAATCCTGCACCCTCCGAAGGGCCGTCAGAACCCCCTGGCTGGCCACAAGACCCAGCGAGATCATCAGCGTCGCGGTGACCAGCGGCACGCGCAGTGTGACCGGAAGACTCTGGAACCACCCCGCTCTCATGGCTCTGTCCCGATTGCTGTCATGCGGGCGGCGATCCCGTCGAACAGCGATGGTTCGGCATGGGCGACGCCATCGAGAAACAGCAACGAAAGCGCTGCCTGCCCTGAAGGCGTGCCCGCGAGGCCCAGAAGGGCCGACCGGCAGGCCGCCACAACCGGATCACCCGTTCGGTCAGCGCGGGCGACAAACGGCGGAAATCCCAGCCATTCAGACCGAGCCACGATCCGCGTGCGCGCGGTCAGGTCAGGCTCGACCCGGCTCAGCACCTCCCAGACGTAACCATCAACGCTGCCCGACCGCGTCAGGCCCCCGGCGACGGCGCGCACGACGTTGCGATGCCCGAAAGTAAAAATCGTCCGAGCAAAGAACGTCTCCGGCGTCTGGCCCAAGCGCGCGAGGTCCGATGCGGTGACCAGGAAACCGGAGTTGCTGTCGGGGTCGGAAAACGCATGCGTTCCGCCGCGCAGATCGTCGAGGCTCTGCGCCGGGTCATCTGACGATGCAATTAGGTAGGATTGATACAGCGGCTGTCCGTTCCACACCGGCACACCCAGCAACACCAGTTCGCTGCGGTGTTGCAGGAAGGGATAGCCGCAGGTCCAGGCCGCATCGACCGACCCGTCCAAGAGCGCGCCGGAGATCTCCTGATAGGTGCGGCGCTGAACAAGGTCTACGTGGCGGCCCATCCCTTCCGCGAGGGCGGTCTGAAGGGCGGAGATCACGGCTGCATCGTTGTCCAGAAACACCGGGGTCAGCGCGAATCTGACGGCAACAGTCGACTGCGCAAGCACAGCAGGTGCGGCCAAGGCTGCGGTGCCAGCAAGAAACATTCGCCGTGTACAAACCATTGTCCAGCCTCCCAGCCGTAAATGCAAAGGCTACCCCTCGGCGTCCCCCTGCGGCAATGCACCAAACGGGGGTTTTTTGGCGCGGGTTGAACGATGTCCCGGCGTGTGGGGCTTTCCTGTGGCGCCGCAGGGGTGAACGCCCGCGCCACTGTGCATCCCTCAGCGCTCGTCCGGTCGCGCCAGCGTGACCAACTCCCGCACCGCGGCGTAGTCCATGTAACCCAGCCGCGCCATGGGGTGGTAGCGGGTGACGTCGAAGCGGCCTTCGACCAGGCAGTCGTCGCGCAGGTGGATGCCGGTCACCTCGCCGATCGCCATGAAGTTATCCTCGCCTTTCAGGGAGATGACCTGCAGCAGGCGGCATTCGAGGGTGGCGGGGGCATTTGCGACGCGGGGGCACGCAATCGTGCTGCATTCGGCTTTTTCGACGCCGGAACGGATGAACTCGTCGGTGCCACGGGGCAGGCGGGCAGAGGTGTCGCTCATCACCTTGAACATCGCCTCCTCGACCACGTTGACGGCGAAGACGCCGCTGTCGGCGGCGTTTGCGATGCTGTCCTTCATGCTGCCTGCGAACATCACCTGCGGCGGGGCGTCGGTCAGGGCATTGAAAAACGAATAAGGGGCGAGGTTGTCGCCATACACGCTGCGGGTAGAGATCCAGCCGATCGGGCGCGGCGATACGATGGCCTTGAACGGGTTGTGCGGCAGGCCATGGCCGTCCTCGGGGCGGTAAAACATCAGTCACCTGCTATCGGTTTGCCCCTGACCTAACCCCATGCTACCCGCGATTCCAGTAGATTCGGGAGATACGCCTTGTACCGGCTGGAGGAAGAGACAGAAGCCGACTGGTGGGAGGTAGAGGCGTTATACGACCTTTGCTTTGCGCCGGGGCGCACGGCGCTGTCATCCTACCGGCTGCGCGACGGGGTGCCGACGGTGGCGGCGCTGTGCCTGTGTCTGCGCGACGCGGATGGCACGCTTGCGGGGGCGATCCGCTGTTGGCCGGCCGAGATTGGCGAGCATGACCTGCTGTTGCTGGGGCCGGTGGCGGTGCATCCGACGCGGCAGGGCGAAGGGCTGGGGGCGCTTTTGATGACGGAAAGCCTGGGCGAGGCGCGCCGGACCGGGTGGGAGCGTGCGCTGCTGGTCGGGGATGCGCCCTATTACCGGCGGTTCGGGTTCAAAACACTGGAGGGCGTGGTAATGCCACCGCCCACCAACCCCGACCGGGTGCTGGGCCTTGCGCTGCGGGCGGGCGCCTGGGACGGGGTGACGGGTGTGGTCACCAAGGCGCGGATGTGAATAATCGCGCTGTGATCTTGCGTGCGGACGCGCAGGGATTACGTATGAGGCATGACGACCGCGCTTGTTCCCGCCCCGCATGACCCCACGGATGCCATTGCGCAGCTTGCCACGCGGTATCGCCGCGCCAACGGGCCGTTGATGGCGCTGATGAGCCGCCTTGGCGGAACGGTCGAAAGCCGAATGAAGGCGCTGCCGCCATCGCTGCGCGCACAGATCGAGCGGGTCACGCATGCAGCGCTCGAACGGGCGCATGGCGTGGCGGGGCACGTGGCGCGGGCTCCGGACATGGGGCCGCAGGGGCCGGTGTTCGCGGTGATGGCGACGGGGGCGATGGGGGGCATGGGTGGATTGCCCACTGCGCTGGCCGAATTGCCGGTGA
>JAYSSN010000504.1:0-2429 GCA_043720555.1 Rhodobacterales bacterium
TGCGCGCTGGGTTGAGGACTGCCCCGTTTGATGCAGCGTCACTTTCAGCCGGCGCATATTGTTGTGTCGCTCTGCGCGCCTTGGCCGTGCCTTTCCACCCAAACCCGCAACAGAATGGCAGCCGACCATGGCCGGCCGTCAGTCATGACAGCATCGTGCGCGGCGAAAAATCCGCCGTTCCGGTCGATCCGGCCGAGGCTCCAGATGCGGCGCGGCGCTACACGATTCCGTTCGCTCTTGCGATGAAGTCGGACAGGTGCGGTACATAGTCTTCGGGGCCGTTGCCGCCCGCTGCCATCGCAAGCGCGAACGAGTTCTTTACCGCACTGGCCATCGGTGTAACCACAGTTGCCGCATTGGCCATGGATTCCACATAGCGCATGTCCTTGTAAGCATTGCCCAGAGTAAACCGGTGGGCCTCGCGGTTGCCTTCCAGCGCATAGCCCATGAAGGTCTGATAGAACCCGCAATCCATCCGGCCACCCCGGATCACCTTGTCGAATTCGGCCACCGGAATGCCGACCTTGCGCGACAGGGCCAGCGCTTCGGCATAAAGCGCGGCATAGCCGAGCGAGAGGAAGTTGTTCAACAGCTTCATCTTGTGGCCGTCGCCGATGTCGCCGATATGGACGATCTTGGCGGCCCATGTGGCAATGATCGGATGCACCCGCGCAAATACCGCGTCCGTCGCCCCGACCATGCAATCGAGTGTTCCGGCCCAGGCCTCCTTCGGGGTGCGGCTCAGAGGGGCATCGACGAAATCGACGCCGATCCCGGCCAGTTCGCCCGCAAGGCGCAACGAGACGGTGGGATCAGAGGTTGAACAATCCACGATCACCGATCCCCGTTTCAATCCGGGCATGAGGGAAGCCACGGCTGCGGCCACTTCGGGTGATCCGGTCAGGCACAGGAAAATCACATCGCAGCCTTCGGCCAGTGCCTGCATCGACGCGGCCTCCACGGCGCCATGGGCCACCAGATCATCGACAGGTGCGCGATTGCGATGCGCGATCACCATCAGCGAATAGCCTTTCTCGACGATGTTCCTGGCCATGCCCTGCCCCATCAGGCCGATCCCGACAAATCCTACTTTTTCATGTGTCATACGCGTTCTCCGGCTATTTTCACGACAAGTTGAAGCGTTTTTGCAGATCGGCGATCTGGGCGGGGGTCGGCACACCTATCACCTGCAGCCCTGCGCGCAACATCATCAGGCACAGGTCAGACGCCCCGATGATGTCATCTGCCACCGCCCGGATCAGCACGTTTTCCCCACCCCTCCGGTGCATGCGGAAAATCCCGCTACTGCGACGATATCCACCTGATTTTATATGGGAAAATCGTGACTATCCCTGCCTGCAATGCGCACGGCGTCTTGTAATGGCAACGCTATCATTGCACTGTGGTCGGCACAAGCCTAAGCCGGAAATCTGCCAGCGGGGAAGTCATGTCAGCGGTGGAAAACCGGAAGGTCTGTGTCATCGGGCTGGGGTCGATGGGCCTCGACATTGCGCCGGTCTACGAGGTGATCAGTGCGTCGGCCGGGAATTCGTGGATGTTTGAAAACCGGGTGCCGCATATCCTTGACGGTGACTATGCACCGCGCAGTGCCGTGGACATCTTTACCAAGGATCTGGGCATCGTGACCGACATCGGGCGGGGCCTCAAGTTCCCCACCCCGGTCGCATCCATGGCGTTGCAGATGTTCGTGATGACAGCAGCGGCAGGCAAGGGGCGCGACGATGACGCATCTGTCGCACGGATGATCGCTGGCCTCGACCTGCCTGGCGCCAAGTGACACCAGAAAATCTCAGCCTTTTCGGAACGGAGACGACCATGACCAAACGCATCATCTTTACCGGCGGCACTGGCAAGGCGGGGCGGCATGCGGTGCCGCATCTCCTGGCGCGCGGCTATGACATCCTGAACGTGGACCTCAAGCCACTGGATTTTCCGGGGGTCAACACGCTGATCGCTGATCTGACCGACGGCGGGCAGACATTCAACGCGCTGACCTCGCATTTCGGGCTGACCCATTATGAAGACGGCGCGCCCCCGGTGGCCCCCGACGCGGTGGTGCATTTTGCGGCTATCCCGCGCGTGGGGATCGAGCCGGACAACAAGACTTTCGTGGCCAATGTGACCAGCATCTACAACGTGATCGAGGCTGCGATGAAGCTGGGGGTGCGCAAGGTGATCGTGGCGTCATCCGAGACAACCTACGGCGTCTGTTTTGCTGAAGGCGACAAGGACTATCACGCCTTCCCGCTGACCGAAGACTATGACAGCGACCCGATGGACAGCTACGGACTGTCCAAAGTGGTGAACGAAAAAACCGCCCGCGCCTTTGCGATGCGTTACGGCGCCGACATCTATGCCCTGCGTATCGGCAACGTGATCGAGCCGCATGAATACGACGCATTTCCCGG
>JAYSSN010000505.1:0-2427 GCA_043720555.1 Rhodobacterales bacterium
GTGCTGAAGCAACCCGCGGCTGCAAACAAGACCGATCTGCAAGTCAAATGATGCGACCAGCCGGATGCGTTCATCCGTCGGCATGTTGAAAGCCACCACCCCATCAAGGCTGCCGTCGATAAGCCGCGCGATAAGGGCGTCTGTGCCATCAACGATCACGGTCAGCCCATGGCGGTCGCCGATGCCGCCAAGGCTGCCATACAACCGCCGTACCAGGTCTGCCCCAATGCATTCCATGACGCCTAGCCGCACCGCAACCCGCCCTTTCCGATCAGTTGCGCCGACTTCATCCCGCAATCCGTTCTCAAGCTCGATCATGCGTTTGGCATGGGCCAGCACCTGCTCGCCCTGCGCCGTGGCCAGGATACCGTTCGAATGCCGTGCGACCAGCGGCACCCCAAGGTCTTCTTCGAGAAGCCGAAGCTGACGGCTCAGCGCCGACGCCGAAATGTTAAGCCGCTCTGCCGCGCGGCGAACGGACCCGCTGCGCACAATCTCGATGAACGAAAACACCTCCTTCGCAAGGATCGACATCGGAAACCTTCCTTTCGGACCAATGCGTGCACATTATTCGCACACACCGTAATTTTCATTCTTCTGTTTCGCACGCAAGATCTGCGTTAATCAACCGAGATGGAGGCAGATCATGACAATAGATATCGACCATCTCCGTGAAACCATCCGCATCGCGGCGGAAAGCCGGGCCAGCGGCAACCATCCGTTCGGTGCCCTGCTTGTCGGGCCGGATGGCGAGGCGCTGCACCGGTCGCTGAATTCCGTCGCCACCGATGGCGGAACCGGCCATGCCGAAGCGAATGCCGCGAGAGAGGCTGCCCGCCTTTATACACCGGACTTCCTGGCGGGATGCACCCTTTATACGTCGGTGGAGCCATGCTGCATGTGCGCCGGGGCCAGCTATTGGGCCGGGATCGGCACAATTGTTTTTGGCCTGACCGAAAAGCGGCTGGCACAACTCACCGGTGACAATCCCGAAAACCTTACCCTTGATCTGGAATGCCGCAGCGTCTTTGCCGCTGGCCGACACCCTGTCGAGGTCCGCGGGCCCTTTGCTGAACTCGAAAGTGACATTGTTCAGGGACACCAGGGTTTCTGGTAGGCTGGCTTCGACCGAGGCCGCCCTATGCCCGCACAGCAGCAAGGGCGGCTTTACCGCCGCCTGTGCCGCCCTTGATGGCGCTGATCAGACCGAGGCCACGCGCCGCCTGCGCCTGCCCACCCGTGTGATCGCAGGCCGTCAAGATGACGCATCGCCACCCGCCATTGTCCGCGCAACCTCTGATCTGATCCCCGGCTTCTCCTTTCACCTCTTTGCCGACGCGGGACGTTTGCCTTGTACCGAGGCCCCAGCAGCATTTGCCGCCATTTTAACCCCTTTCCTGAAAGCCCACGCCCGTGTCTGAACTGACCGACAACGGCACGGCCACCCGCCGCCGCGGGCTGGCAGCGGCACACGTGAACCGTGCCGAAGCCTCCAAGACCGCCCTTGATGCGCCATTCCAGGCGCTGAATGCGGATGCCGCTTGGGGCCATGTTCGGGCGCGCGACATTATCATCCTGCGCGAACGCACCCGGCTCACCATCGCCTTGCTGGCCGGTCTGGGCAACGGCCACGAACTTGCTCGGCACATCCGCGCCACCGCCGACACCGGCGCTTCGCAGGCCGATGTGACAGAGGCGTTCCTGCAAGTTGCCATCTGAGCCGGGCTGGCAGGCAGCCTTGGCAAGCTTGGCGAAGATCTGATCCTGCTCAGTCAGTCCGGCATCGCCGAGGTGCAGATCGCCGGGACGTGCACCTCATCGACCATACCGCAAAAGCAAATTCCTGTCGGGCCTTCGGTTTTGGTCGCCCTCGCCCGGCGGGTCACTGGGCTGTCGGCCACGCTGCAAGGTGCCGCGCTGCACCGGCAGCACCGCGATGGCGCCGCCTGGTTCACCGAATGCCTCACTGTCTCGCAAATCTGCGTCTCGACCGGGTGCGCACTTTCGTTCGCCAGCGACACCACCACGCGCCTCACCCCCGATACACCGCCATAGCCCAGGGTTTGGCCCATGACCACGGCCTGATCGGTGCCGAGGCGCTGATTTTGCCTCGGCACGAAGGATGCCGCGCCCAGATGCGCAATCGATGGTAAAGCAGTTATGTCGCGGATCGTTGGCTACGGGCACCAGTCTGATTGGACTTGTGACGATTGCGGCCCCCGAGACTGACCGGAGCGCATATATCGTTTCACAGGGGTCAGGTCAGACCCCAGTCGAGGCAAGAGCGTTTGCCCGAGCAATCAGCGGCACCTGGGCGGGTCCGGCCCATAGCCGCCGGTCGCGCGCCACGTTGAATGTCCGCTATGCCGACTGACTTGGGAAACCATGCCTGTGATGCAACCGAAAGCGGACCATGTCAAATTACTG
>JAYSSN010000506.1:0-5978 GCA_043720555.1 Rhodobacterales bacterium
CAGGACGCACCCGCCGCAATCGCCTTGGCAAAATCGCCGGAGTACTTGATGCCGCCGTCGGCGATCACCGGAACATCCCCCGCCGCGCCGGCCGCATCCATGATCGCCGTCAACTGCGGCACACCCACGCCGGCCACGATCCGCGTCGTGCAGATCGATCCCGGCCCGATGCCCACCTTGATCGCATCGGCGCCCGCCCCGATCAGGGCGCGCGTCGCCTCGGCAGTCGCCACATTGCCCGCCACGACCTGCACGGTGTTTGACAGCCGCTTGATCCGCTCCACTGCCCGTGCCACCCCTTCGGAATGGCCGTGCGCTGTATCAATCACCACCATGTCCACGCCCGCATCGATCAACGCCTGCGACCGCTCAAACCCGGCATCCCCCACTGTCGATGCCGCGGCCACCCGCAGGCGGCCCATCTCATCCTTGCAGGCATGCGGGTTCAGCACGCTCTTTTCGCTGTCCTTCAGCGTCAACAGTCCGGTGAGCTTGCCCGCGCCGTCCGTCACCAGCAGCTTTTCAATCCGCCGCGCCTTCATCAGACTGATTGCCGCATCCCGGTCTACCGGTTCGTGCAGCAGCGCCAGATTCTCGGAGGTCATCATTACCCGCACCGGCGTGCGATCGTCGGATGCAAAGCGCATATCGCGGTTGGTGACGATGCCCATCACGCGGCCCTTTTCGTCCACCACCGGAAAGCCCGTGATGTTGTAGCGGTCCATCAGCAGCTTGGCATCGGCCAGCGTCTGGTTGGGCGTCAGCGTGATCGGCGCATAGACGATCCCGCTCTCGAACCGCTTTACCCGGCGCACTTCGTTGGCCTGATCCTCGACGCCCAGATTGCGGTGGATCACCCCGATCCCGCCCGCCTGCGCCATGGCAATCGCCATGCGGCCTTCGGTCACGGTATCCATGGCCGATGACAGCAACGGGATGTTCATGCGGATCGCCTTTGTCACAAAGGTGGCGGTATCCGCATCACCGGGCAGCACCGCACTTGCAGCCGGAACCAGCAGAACATCATCAAAGGTGAGCGCTTCACGAATCTCCATCGGGAACTCCTTGGAGGGGGTCAGTGTTGCCGCGTCCCATTCCCATGGGCGGCGCGCGATGACAAGGGACATTTGCGCCCTGCCGCGCCGAAACCCCTGCATGTTGTGCCGACCGCACAGATCGGCAGGCCGTGTCCACGCGATTGCATTGGTGCCGTGCGGCAATGAAATCGCGCCAAAACCGGTCGGCAAAAAAGATTGACCACTGTCTGTGGATCACAGGCCAACCACGTTTTCCGCAAAAAGCGTTCCCCGCTCCTACCGAAACACCCGCCGCGCCAGCAGCACCCGCGCCAGCGCTGTCGCCAGACAAAGCGCCCCGAAAATCCATGACAGCGGCGCGAATGCGTCCGGCCACAGGCACAGCACCACAAAGAACGCGATCGTCTCGGTCCCCTCCAGCAGCCCGGCGGTGAAATACAGCGATTTCTCGCCCCGGTCGGCGGTCTGCATCCCGCGCTTTTCGGCGAGGATTGCAAAAGCCAGAAACGTCGATCCGTTGGCGTAAAATGTCATCAGCAGGAACGCCCCCGCCATCCCGTTCGCAGGTGTATCGCGCAGCACGAACGCGAGCGGGATCGCGCCGTAGAACAGGAAATCGCAGCCGATATCCAGAAACCCGCCGAAATCGGTCTTTGCGCTGGCCCGTGCCACCGCCCCGTCCAGCCCATCCGCCACCCGGCTGGCCAGCAGCGGCACAAGCGCGGCCCAGGTCGGCCACCCCGCCGCTATCACCAAGGCTGCCGCCAACCCAAGCGCCAGCCCCACCAGCGTCACCAGATCGGCGTCGATGCCGCGCGCGGCCAGTCTGCGTCCCACCCGGTTCAGACCGGGGTCGATCATCCTGCGCATTGCCCCATCCAGCATTTTGGCACCTCCACCCCAGCACGGGTGCCAGACCGCGCATCCTGTTGACAAGGGCCACGGCCTCAGTGCACCGAAATGTGCGCAGACCGTCACACTCCGCGCGTTCTTGCTGCAACCGGATCGCTGCACCGGCAGTTTTCCGCGAACCGCCACAATCAATGCGCGAACCCGCCCTGAAACGGTCAGATTATGCGTGCATCGGATGGACAGAACCATGAAAGGTCCAATCATGCGCAATGCCCGGTTTGCACACACCCTGACGCTCTGCCTCGCCCTGCTGGCCCCGGTCGCCGTGCAGGCGCGCACCTGCGATCTGCCCGCGAACATGGCCGCGCTTCAGGCCCAGTTGATCGACGGCGTCAACGCCCAACGCGCCGCTGCCGGTCTGGCACCCCTGCGGCTCAGTCCCGAACTTGACAAGGCCGCGCAGGGACATGCCTGCGACAATGCCAAACGGCAGGGAATCTCGCATGTCTCGTCCGACGGCTCGCAGTTGCAACAGCGGTTGCGCCGGGTGGGATACCGGTTTGCGGTGGCGAACGAAAACACCGGGCGAGGCTTCGGCTCGTCGCAGCGGGCGGTTCAGTGGTGGATGAACTCACCGTATCACCGTGACAACATTCTGATGCGCGGTACGCGCGACATCGGTGTCGGTATCGCTTTCTCCGATGCGCCCGAAAGCCGGCTGCACTGGGTCATCAACATGGGTGCCAGCAGATGACAGCCCGACTGCGGCTGGCCAGAGCGGGTCTGGTCGGGGTGCTGGCGGGTTAACGCGCCAGTACAAGTTCCGCCTTCAACCCGCCCAAGGCACTTTCACCCAGCCGCAAGCTGCCGCCATGGCTGCGCGCCACGTCCGCGGCGATCGTCAGACCAAGCCCCGCCCCGCCTCCCCGGTTGGGATCGCGCGCCGCGTCAAGCCGGGCAAACGGTTGCAACGCCTCGTCCCGGCGGTCTTTGGGAATACCCGGCCCGTTATCCTCGACCACCAGCCGCAGCGCGCGGTCCGTGACAAACACGCTGACCACCGCTCTGGTGCCATGCCGCACCGCGTTGCCGATCAGGTTATCCAGGGCTCGCCGCACAGCCATGGGGCGGATATCCACAGCGCCCGCGCCGTCCGATGTCCCGAACTGAACATCCTGCCCTGCCCGTTGCGCATCTTCCACCGCACGGTGCACAAGCAGGACGGGATCGGTGGCTTGCGGCTCCTCCATCGCATCGCCGCGGGCGAACGCCAGAAATTCGCCGACCAGCCGCTCCATATCCGTCACGTCGCGGGTCAGCGCCGTCACGTCGTCGTCTTCGGGCAGCATCGACAGGCCCAGCTTCAGCCGGGTCAGCGGCGTGCGCAGATCATGGCTGACGCCGGACAGCATCATGGTGCGCTGGTCGATCTGCCGCTCGATCCGGTTCTTCATGTCCACAAACGCCATGCCCGCAGCCCGAATTTCCTGTGCGCCCCGCGGGCGGTATTCCACGGTTTGACCCTTGCCAAACGCCTCGGCCGCGCGCGCCAGCCGGGTGATCGGGCGCAACTGGTTGCGCAGGAACACAAACGCGATGAACGTCATCAGGACCGAGGTCAGGATCATCAGCACCAGCAACTGATGCGGGTTTGACGCCGACACGCGCCGCCGGTCTATCACGAACGACACCAAACCCGACGGCCCGTCGACCCACAGCCGCACCTCGCGCCGGTTCGTCCCAAGGTCGGCGACCCGCACGCCAGGCACCGTATCGCGCAGCGCTGCAATGACAAACCGGCTGGAGACATCCCACCAGACCTGCGAGTCCGCCGCCGGCACGGGGCGCACCGCGGGCACCTGCATGGTGATCCGCAGACGCGCCGCCAGTGCCTGCCCCGCCGCCGGATCGCGGGCCGTTTCATCCAGCATCAGCATCAACTCTGCCTGAACCCCTTGCACCATCTGCCGGGTCACGTCTTCATAGTGGCGCTGGATGAATGCCGTCGACACGACCAGCTGAATCGCGACGACCGGCACAACGAGGATCAGCGCCGCCCGCCCATAAAGCCCGCGGGGCCAGAAATATTTAAGTCGGTTCCGCATCGGCCAACCCTAGCCGCCCCTGCGCCCGCTGGAAAGAGAGTGCGGATGATCGACGAGATTGCCCCCGATATACGCCGGATCGTGGCGCACAACCCCTCGCCTCTGACCGGACGCGGCACCAACACCTACCTGATCGGTCGCGGCGATCTGGCGGTAATCGACCCCGGCCCCGCCCTGCCCGCGCATCAGGCGGCCATCATCGCGGCCCTGCGACCGGGCGAGCGCATCACCCATGTCATCGTGACCCATACCCACCTCGACCATTCCGCGCTGGCCCGGCCGCTGGCGGCGGCAACAGGCGCGGTCACGGTGGGATTCGGCCGCTTTGATGCGGGCCGGACCCCGCGGATGCAGGCGCTGGCCGCTGCGGGGCTCGCCGATGGCGGTGAAGGCATCGACCGGGAGTTCCGACCCGATCAGGCCGTGTGTGACGGGGATACCATCAGCGGTGAGACCTGGGCGCTGCATGCCATCCACACGCCCGGCCATGCCGCGACGCATCTGTGCCTTGCCATGGGCGACCGGCTGTTCAGCGGCGATCATGTGATGGGCTGGTCGTCCTCGCTGATCTCGCCCCCCGATGGCGACATGGGCGCTTACATGGCCTCTCTGGCGCGGCTGGCCGAACAGCCATGGCAGTCCGCCCATCCCGGCCATGGCCCCGATATCGCCGCCCCCGCTGCGCGCCTGGCCGATCTGACCGCGCATCGCCGTCTGCGTGAGGCGAGCCTGCAACGCGCGCTCGGGAACGGACCACGTCCCGTCAGTGCCCTGACCGCGCAGGTCTATCACGACACACCCGCCGCGCTGCACGCCGCGGCCCGCCGCAATGTCCTCGCCCATGTAATTGATCTGACAGATAGAAATCTGTTGTTCTGTCCCGATCTGACAGCAACAGACCCGATCATCCACCCCGCCTGAACTTTGATCGAAAGACCCCTTTACGCCCCCCACACGCCTTGCTATACGGCCCCCGTGTTCCGGCGTAGCTCAGCGGTAGAGCAGTTGACTGTTAATCAATTGGTCGTAGGTTCGATCCCTACCGCCGGAGCCAGTTTCCTCAGAAAACCGTCAGGTGGCGAAGGCAGGTTCTGCCTTTCTGCTGCCTGACCGGCGTCTGTCTGCGTCCGGGAACGGGGGTGGCGTGCGATCAGTTGGCCAGCGCCCTGAAAACCCGGATCAGTTGCAAAATCTCGTACGATTCGGCGTCGATCACGACGATCCGGTCGTCAACCACCGCATAGCGCTGGCCATCGGGCAGCCCCGGCAGATCATAGCGCGGGTAGTCATCGAGGAAGTAAAGCGCATCCCGTTCGGCCACATGAATCCTGGCTCCCTTGCGCGCCTGCCCGGGCGGAATGCAGGGCGGGTCTTTCTTTGCGAGGCCGGGCGGGCAGGCATAGGCCGCCCCGAACCCGGGAAGCACCACCGGCGGTGCTGCCAGCAATGCAACCCCGATCAACACGGAAACAAGTTTCATCGTATCCTCCACTCTGCCACACCGTGACGGGAACGCCCGACGGCGTCGAAAGTTCCCGGCCGTGGCGCCCCGTAGGTGGAACCGCCGGTCCGTAACGCCCGATGTGACCGTTCAGTATGGCATTGATGCTGCGGTGTCACAGATGAAACCGGTCCCCACGGGCGCGATCAGCACGTTCCCGCCACCGCGCGGCGTTGTTGCGTGGCGCCGCCCCTCAGGCTGCCGCGCGCAACGCCATGACGCGGGCCATCGTCTCACCCATGGACGACGGATTTGGTGCGACGGTGATCCCGGCGGCGGACAGGATTTCCACCTTTTCCTGCGCGGACTCGCCAAAGGCGCTGATGATCGCACCGGCATGACCCATCTTGCGGCCCTTGGGTGCCGACAGACCCGCGATGTAGGCCACCACAGGTTTCGTCATGTGGCGCTGCACCCAGGCGGCGGCTTCGGCCTCTTGCGGGCCGCCGATTTCGCCGATCATCATCACGGCATCGGTGTCAG
>JAYSSN010000507.1:0-2425 GCA_043720555.1 Rhodobacterales bacterium
GCATCGCCACCGCCTGCGGCCAGCGTGGCCGCGCGTTTCAGATCATCGCTGAGTGCCATCAGATCAGGGGATATCGGGCTGTCAGCCGTGACCGGCAGCGCCCCGAGATCGGGCAGATGCCGCAGGATGGCAGACTGGAAGGCAGCGAGGCTCGTCAATGGCTTGTCGATAAATCCGTCAGCCCCCGCAGCAAGGCTGGCCACACACCCGTCGGGATCGCCCGAGGTGCCAAGGATCACCGTCACGCGCGGTGTGCGCAGCGCCAGATCACGGATCAGCGCCTCACCCCGGCCATCGGGCAGGCCCAGATCGATCAGCATGACATCGGGACGGTAAAGCCGCAGATGCGCACTGGCGCCGCGCAGGCTGTCGGCGCGGCGCAGGCGCGCGCCCGACCGCTGGCAGAGCAGGCGCAGCGCTTCGCAGCTAAAGCGGCTGTCTTCGACGGCAAGCAGCGTCAGGCCCTGCAACGGCAGCGGGCCGCGCGCAAGAAAGGTCACGGGATCGGCAGGATTGAGTGTTGGCATGCGTGCATCTCCATCACCAGAGGCAGGGCGTGCAGGCTGTCATGCTACCTGCTAAGGAAGGGTGAAGATGCGCCCCCTTGTCCCGGCGCATCTGGCGTCCCATAACCCGGTAAATGAAGTGGAGAGCCCGCGCATGATCGGTCGTTTGAACCATGTGGCTATTGCCGTTCCGGACCTTGATGCCGCAGCGGCCCAATACCGGGATACGTTGGGGGCCAAGGTTGGCGCAGCGCAGGCCGAACCCGAACATGGCGTGACGGTGATCTTCATTGAATTGCCCAACACCAAGATCGAGCTTTTGCACCCCCTCGGCGATGCCTCGCCAATCCAGGGGTTTCTGGACAAGAACCCGGCGGGGGGCATTCATCACATCTGCTATGAGGTGGACGATATTCTGGCAGCCCGCGATCATCTGAAGGCATCCGGCGCCCGCGTGCTGGGCACCGGAGAGCCAAAGATCGGGGCGCATGGCAAACCCGTGCTGTTCCTGCACCCCAAGGATTTCAACGGCTGCCTCGTGGAACTGGAGCAGGCATGAGCATTACCGCCGTCATCGTCATCTATGCCGTCGTCTGGTTCATGGTGTTCTTCATCGTGCTGCCCCTGCGGTTCACATCGCAGGCAGAGGCGGGCAATGTGGTGCCGGGCACGCCGAAATCTGCGCCGTCCACGGAAAACGTCGGCAAAAAGGCGCGCGTGACGACCATTGTGGCCACGATCCTCTGGGCCGTCCTGTGTGCGATCATCCTGTCCGGCTGGATTACGGTGCGGGATTTCGATTTCATGGGCCGTATGCCACCGGAAGAACAGGGCTGAGCCGCCGCTGCACGGGTCTTGTGGACGGTGCGGGCGGCTGCGATCCGGCATGGTGTTCGGGTCACCCGGTGAGTGGCCCCGGTCAGCGTTGCCGCGCAAGGCTGTGGAACAGATGCGTAAAGGTGGCGGCCCCCAGCACAGGGATCACGAGGTTGACCAGCGGGATCGAAAGCGGCGCCGCCATCAGGGTGCCCGCAAACCAGACCCGGCCCCAGTGGCGCGCCCGCAACGCCCTGGCATCGATACGGCCGATCCGGCGTTCGGCGGCGAGTGTGAAATATTCGCGGCCCAGCAGATAGCCATTCATCGCCCAGAACACGATCGGGGCCAGTGGTCCGGCAAACACATAGGCAAAGACCGCCAGGATGTTGATCGCCGTCAGCAGGCCGAAAAAATTCACGCTCGAAATGATGGTATCGCCCAGAGGCAGTGATACCGCAGGCGGCAGGCCGGGATAGTGCCGGTCCTCCACGGCGTGGGCAACGGACTCGAGGAACAGGCCCGAAAAGGCCGAGGCCACGGGCACCATCAGAAACACCGACATCCCGATCATCAGCAGGATCGACGCAAAGCCCAGCAGCGTGTCGAGACCTCCCACCGGCCCGATCAGTGGCAGATCCAGCGTTTCAGGGGTAAAGGTGTCGATCACCCACAAAAACGCGGCATAAACCCCGACCAGCAAGGCGATGGTCAGCGCCACACCCAGCAGCAGCACCCGCAAGAAGCGCGGATCGCCCATCTGCCGGACCGCATTGCTGAACGCGGCCCAGATCATTTGGATACCCATGTCGTCAGCGCGCGGGCATCGGGGCGCGGGCGGTCAGGCGCGTCGGGGGCCGGGGTGGCGATGTGGATGATGCCCGCGACGAATTCCTGCGCTGCCAGCCCGAAGGCCGGGTCCGCAAAGCCCCGGTCATGCACAGGCCACCCGGTCAGCCAGTTGGCCCCCCAGCCCGCCGCCGTCGCCGCATTGACGATGTTCATGCACACGGCCCCGGCGGACAGCGTCTGTTCCAGCAGCGGTATCTTGTCCGAAGCTTTCGGTGATGCGATCACCACCACGGCCAAAAGGCCCAGATCAT
>JAYSSN010000508.1:0-2413 GCA_043720555.1 Rhodobacterales bacterium
CAGGCGATGGCGGCCGACGTGGTGATGACGCAAGGCGCCACCCAATCGAACCACGCGCGCCAGACCGCAGCCTTTGCGGCCCGACTGGGGATGGCCTGCCATCTGTTGCTTGAAGACCGCACCGGATCGAACGACCCGAACTACAACCGCAACGGCAACGTGCTTCTGGATCACCTGCACGGCGCGGTCACCGAAAAGCGTCCCGACGGGGCCGACATGCAGGCCGAGATGGAAGCAGTCGCCGACACCCTGCGCAGCCGGGGCCGCAAGGTCTATGTCATTCCGGGCGGCGGGTCGAACCCGACCGGCGCGCTCGGCTATGTGAACTGCGCGTTCGAGCTGGTGGGCCAGGCCAACGACCGCGGACTGGTGATCGACCATCTGGTGACGGCAACCGGGTCCGCGGGCACCCAGGCAGGGCTGGTGGTGGGCCTGCAGGCGATCAACGCGGGCATCCCTTTGCTGGGTTTCGGCGTACGCGCGCCGAAGGACAAGCAGGAAGCAAATGTCTTCGCGCTGGCCGAACGGACGGCGGAAAAGCTCGGCTGCCCCGGCGTGGTCCGCCGCGCCGATGTGATGGCCGATTGCAATTACGTCGGCCCCGGCTACGGTATCCCGCAGGCCGACACGCTGGAGGCGGTGCGGATGTTCGCGGAACTCGAAGGCATTCTTCTGGACCCGGTCTATTCCGGCAAGGCGGCCGCCGGTCTGATCGACTACTGCCGCAAGGGCCGGTTCAAAAAGGGCGAGCGCGTGGTGTTTCTGCACACCGGGGGGTCGGCGGCGTTGTTCGGGTATGATGCGGTGCTGTCTGAAGCGCTCAAAGCTGCCGGATAGCCCATGCCCCGACCCGTCCCCACCAGACCGACGCGAAGGAGGGCTGGATGAGCCTGCGACGGGTCGGCATTCTGGGCGGCATGGGGCCGGAGGCGACGGTGCTCCTGATGCAGAAGATCATCGCGGCGACCCCCGCACGCGACGACGCCGACCACATTCCGCTGATCGTCGACCAGAACCCGCAGGTTCCCTCGCGCATCGCGCATCTGATCGAAGGCCGGGGCGATGATCCGGGGCCCGTCCTTGCCGCGATGGCCCGGCGGCTGCAGGCAGCCGGAGCAGAGGCGCTGGCAATGCCCTGCAACACCGCGCATCATTATGCCGCTGCGATCAGTGCGGCGGTCACCGTCCCCTTCATCGACATGATTGCCCTGTCCGTGCGCCGTGCCGGGGCGGCTGCGGGCCATGGCGGCCGCATCGGCATCCTTGCATCGCCCGCAGTGCGCCAGATCGGCCTCTTCGACAAGCTCCTGGTGGAAGCCGGATTGCATCCGGTCTATCCCGCAGACGAAGCGGCCCTCCTCGCCACCATCCGGGCAATCAAGTCCGAAGGCCCCACCCCTGCGGCACGCGCCGGACTTGCCGCAGCCTCCGCCGACCTGCACGATCGCGGCGCGGTGGTGCAGATGATTGCCTGCACCGAGTTTTCCGTGATTGCCGAAGCGATCAGTCCCGGTATCAAGTGTCTTGATACCCTCGACTGTCTGGTCGAAGCGATCGTCGACTTCGCGTCCTCGCGCCGCGAGGGCCAACCTGAAGCGGCAGAATAGCCGCGCACCAGCATCGGACAGCCGTCCGATCCCCAACAGAAGGAACGACAGGATGACCAACATAACGAAAAGACTGCTGATCGGCACGGCGGCGCTGGCTTTGACCACGGGCTTTGCGCTGGCCGAAACCGTGATCATCGGCAACTTCGGCAGTCCGACGCCGATGCAGGTTGCCCGGGCCGAAAAGAAATTCGAGGCCGCGACCGGCTGGGAAATCGAATGGCGCACGTTCGGATCGGGCACCGAAGTCATTGCCGCCATGGCCTCGGGCGATGTGCAGGTGGCCGAACTTGGATCGTCGCCGCTGGCCATCGGTGCCAGTCAGGGCCTGGAGATCCAGCTTTTCATGATCGCGCAGGGTCTTGGCACCGCCGAAAGCCTGATCGCCAAGGCCGACAGCGGCATCACCAGGCTGGAGGACGTGAAGGGCAAGCGCATCGCCGTTCCGGTGGGGTCGACCGCGCATTACTCGCTGATGGGCGGCCTTGCCCATGCCGGGATCGCCGAAACCGATGTCACCATCATCAACCTGCCCGCCGACCAGATCGCCGCCGCCTGGGACTCGGGTCAGGTCGATGCCGCCTTCATCTGGGAGCCGGTGCAGAACCAGATCCTGCAGACCGGCACCTTCATCCTTGGCGCGGATCAGACCGCCGCCTGGGGCTATCCCACCTTTGACGGCTGGGTGGTCAACACCGAATTCGCCGCCGCCAACGCCGACGCGATGGTCGCCTTCGCCAAGGTGATGAACGAGGCGAACCTGGCCTACCTCGCCGATCCCGCCGCCTGGACCGCCGACAGCGCCC
>JAYSSN010000509.1:0-5875 GCA_043720555.1 Rhodobacterales bacterium
GATCCCGCGCGCCATGGCTGCCGGTCTGAGACGGTGATCGCGCTGAACTTTGACAAAAAGCTGATCCTGATCGCCAACACTGCCTACGCAGGAGAAAACAAGAAGGCCGTGTTCACGCTGCTGAACTACCTGCTGCCCGACAAGGGCGTCATGCCCATGCACTGCTCGGCCAACCACGCGTCCGGCAATCCGGTCGACAGCGCGGTGTTTTTCGGCCTGTCGGGCACTGGCAAAACCACGCTGTCCGCCTGCCCCGACCGCACCCTGATCGGTGACGATGAACATGGCTGGTCCGACCGTGGCACCTTCAACTTCGAGGGCGGCTGCTACGCCAAGACCATCAACCTGAACCCCGAGGCGGAGCCCGAGATTTACGCCACCACCCGACGCTTCGGCACCGTGGTCGAAAACATGGTCTTTGATCCCGAAACGCTTGAACTCGACTTTGCCGATGACAGTCTGACCGCCAACATGCGCTGCGCCTATCCGCTGGACGCCATCTCCAACGCATCCGCCACCGGCCTGGGCGGCCATCCCCGCCATGTGGTGATGCTGACCTGTGATGCGTTTGGCGTCTTGCCCCCCATCGCACGCCTGTCGCCCGCGCAGGCCATGTATCACTTCCTGTCCGGCTTCACCTCCAAGGTCGCAGGCACCGAACGCGGCGTGACAGAACCGCAACCCACCTTCTCCACCTGCTTTGGCGCGCCCTTCATGCCGCGCCGCCCCGAGGTGTATGGCAAACTGCTGCAAGCCAAGATCGCCAAGCATGGTGCGTCGTGCTGGCTGGTGAACACCGGCTGGACGGGTGGCGCCTATGGCACCGGACGGCGCATGCCGATCAAGGCCACCCGCGCGCTGCTTGCTGCGGCGCTTGACGGCAGCCTGTCCAGCACCACCTTCCGCCGCGATCCGAACTTCGGCTTCGACGTGCCCGTCGCAGTGGATGGCGTGGATGCGGCCCTGCTCGATCCGCGCCGGACGTGGGCGAACAGCACCGACTACGATACCGCCGCACGCAAGCTGGTCGGCATGTTCGCCGACAACTTCGGCCAATACGTGCCCTTCATCGACGATGACGTGAAGGCCGCCGCCATAGGATAAGCGCGTCATTGCAAAAATCCGAAACGACAGATTTATGCGTTTTTGCGATGCGTAACGAATTTTTGTTGCGTGCCTGCTGCAATCGCACTATTTCGTTCGCAGATGCAGAATCCGGGGAACATCATGGCACATGACGGGCAAGGCGTGGACCGCACGCCGCTTTTGGCTGACCTTTCCATCCTGACCGCCGCCGCACTGCCCGAAGTGGAGGCGCTGTTCACCACCGCCCGCGAAAACCTGCGCGGCCTTGTCAGCGTGGCCGGCAAAATCGCCCCCGCCGCATTGGAAGAACATCAGGACGCCGCCCATGCGCTGTCATGGCTGGCGACCTATACCGAAGCCCTGCGCCAGATGCAGGCCTGGGCCACCCGGCTGACCACGGCGGATCAGATGGGCGACATGGAATGCCTGCTGCTGCAAATCGCCTTCGGCGAATATCTGCACCAGATCTATGGCGGCATCCCGATGTCGCAGGGCGAAATGGCCCGCCTGGGCAATCTGGGCGTCACCGCCACCCCCGGCCCTGCTGCCGCCACCCTGATGGCGCACGGCAACACGCCTGCGGCGCGTGCGCGCCTTGTCGCGCTGATGCAGGACAACCATGGCCGCGCCACCTTTGGCGCCACCGGCCTTGATGACGAACTTGAAATGATCCGCGATCAGTTTCGCCGCTTTGCCGATGAACAGGTCACCCCGCACGCCCATGGCTGGCACCTGAACGATGAACTGATCCCGATGAGCATCATTGATAGCCTCGCCGAAATGGGCGTCTTCGGCCTGACCATCCCCGAGGAATTCGGCGGCCTCGGCCTGTCAAAAGCCAGCATGGTGGTGGTCAGCGAAGAGCTTTCGCGCGGCTATATCGGTGTCGGCTCGCTGGCCACCCGCACCGAGATTGCCGCCGAACTCATCCTGTGCGGCGGTAGCGATGCGCAAAAGGCCCACTGGCTGCCGAAACTTGGCAGCGGTGAGATTCTGCCCACCGCCGTGTTCACCGAACCCAACACCGGGTCCGACCTCGGCGCATTGCGCACCCGCGCCATACGCGTTGGCGATGACTGGACCGTGACCGGCAACAAGACGTGGATCACCCATGCCGCGCGCACCCACGTGATGACCCTGCTGGCCCGCACTGACCCTGCCACTACCGACTACCGTGGCCTGTCGATGTTCCTCGCCGAGAAAACCCCCGGAACCGACGAACACCCCTTCCCGACCCCAGGCATGACAGGCGGAGAAATCGAAGTTCTCGGTTATCGCGGCATGAAGGAATACGAACTCGCGTTTGACGGATTCAAGGTCAGGGGCGATAACCTGCTTGGCGGTGTCGAAGGTCAGGGCTTCAAACAATTGATGCAGACCTTCGAGTCTGCCCGCATCCAGACTGCCGCCCGCGCGATCGGTGTGGCCCAGAACGCGCTGGAACTCGGGTTGCGTTATGCCGTTGACCGCAAACAATTCGGCAAACCGCTCGTCGCGTTCCCTCGCGTCGCCGGCAAACTTGCCATGATGGCGGTCGAAATCATGGTCGCCCGGCAGCTCACCTACTTCAGCGCCTCGCAAAAAGACCACGGCCACCGCTGCGATCTGGAGGCCGGGATGGCGAAACTTCTGGGTGCCCGCGTCGCATGGGCCGCTGCCGACAACGCCCTGCAGATCCACGGCGGCAACGGCTTTGCCCTGGAATACCAGATCAGCCGCGTGCTGTGTGACGCCCGTATCCTGAACATCTTTGAAGGTGCTGCCGAAATTCAGGCGCAGGTGATCGCGCGGCGCCTGCTGGATTGAACCATTCCACCGTAGGTCGGGGTTCACCCCATCTCTTTCCTTTGCCCGCACCTGCCCTCGGTTGGCTGCGGAAAGATAAGGGCGCACCGTGACCGACACGATTCTGCTGACCGGCATTTCCGGCTTCATCGCCAAACACATCGCCCTGAAACTTCTGAATGCGGGGTACGCCGTGCGCAGCGCGCTTCGACCGCATCTGACCGACCCCGCCGCCTTTGACCGCCTCTCCTTCGTCGCCACTGATCTGGAACAGGACGCGGGCTGGCCCGACGCCATGGCGGGCGTCCTTGCCGTAATCCACACCGCCTCGCCCTTTCCCATCGCCCAGCCGAAAGACGAACAGGTGCTGATCCGCCCCGCCGTTGACGGCACCCGGCGCGTGCTGCTGGCCGCCGGGGTGGCAGGCATCACGCGGGTGATCCTCACATCCTCGGACGCCGCGATCATTGATGACACCGTCGACGGGCCACAGGACGAGGCCGACTGGTGCGCGCTCGACGCGCCCGGCACCACTGCCTATGCCCGCTCCAATACCCTCGCTGAACGCGCGGCGTGGGCCATTGCTGCCCGCGAAGGTCTGTCCCTCACCACGATCAACCCCGGCCTTGTCATCGGCCCGCCGCTTGATGCGCACTACGGTAGTTCCATCGGCGTGGTGAAGCGCGTGTTGTGCGGCAAAGACCCGATGCTGCCCGACATCGGCGTTGCCATGGTCGACGTGCGTGACGTGGCCGAGATGCACCTGCGCGCGCTGCAACGTCCGGCAACCACAGCCAAACGCTATGCGGCCGTTGCAGGCAGCATGACGATGCCCGCCATGGGCCGTACCCTGAAAGCCTCTGACCCGCAGCGCCACCCGCGTGGCCCCGCGTTTCGTGCTGCGCATCCTTGCGCTGTTTGATCCCGCGGTCCGCGCCATCCTGCCCAACCTTGGCACGCTGCAGGTACTATCCAACGCCCGCGCCGTGACGGAAATGGGCATCCGCTTTATCCCGCCCGACCAGGGCCTGCGCGATGCCGCTGACTGGCTGGTGAAAAACGGGCAGGCCTGAGGCAGATGCCGGTCACGCGATGTTTCACATGGGTCAAGCCCACCAGGTAAATGTCACACAGTCACATGATATAAAGATGGCATGTCGTGAAATTACCCGCCGTCAATTGTCTCTGCCCCGCGATGGCCGCGCCTCGCCCAACCGCGGATGCAGCCGTCCCGCCGTTGCCCAGGCCAGTGCCATCCCGGCCGCGCAGGCCGCGAAAATCGCGGGCAGTGGCGCCACCAGCAGCACCACATAGGCCACTCCCGGCGTCACGATCCCCGAGACATCGCGGAAACTGCTGTAAACTGCCGACATCTCTGTCCGCTCGGACGGCTTGACCGCCATCAGAAACGGCAATCCCCCGACCACATCCAGCGTCACCAGAAACCCCGAGGTCACCATCATCACACCCACAGTGAGCCATGGCAGCGGGGACGCCAGCGACGCCAGCATCATCGTCAGCGCACACATCCCGAATGCAAACCGCACCGACGTGCGCACTGATGCCAGTCGCGCCCGCCGCGCAATCAGCGGCGCCACGAACAGCAGCGCATTCGACACCGAAAGCGCCACCCCGCCGACCTTGTCGCCCAGGCCCGCCTCGATGCAGAAAATCGGCAGGTACACCACGTAGACCCACCATCCGCAGGACCGGATCACCGCAAACGACCAGCCCGCAATCAACCGCGTCTGCCGGAAAAACCGCCCCAGATATCCCAGCGGATTGGGCGGCGGGCCCTTCGCCCGGGCGATCTGCTTGCCATTCCCCAGCCGCAGCAACCAGAACACGCCCAGCAGGCACAGCGCAAAGAACGCGGCCAGCAGAAATGGTGCAGGTGCCCAAATGCTGCGCAACCACACGCCCAGCATCGGCCCGATCGCCCACGGCGCTGCCGCGTAAAGCATCTGGGTGGATTGGTTGCGTGCCAGGTCAGCCCGCCCGATATAGTCCAGCACATAGGCGTTCAGGCAGACAAAGATCGTCACCGTCGCCATTGCACTGCAGATCAGCGCCAGCGTCACTGCCACGGCTGTGCCAATCACCGCCAGCCCCATTCCGCAAAAGTACAGCCCGCAGCCCAGCGTATAGGCCCAGCGCCGCGGAATGTACCGCGTGGCCCAAGGCACCATCAGCCCCCAGAACAGCGACACGATCCCTGCAACGAAGTAAACCGCGCTCGTTGCCGTCGCGGTGCCAAGGGCTGCATATACCGTCAGCGGCATGGCAGAGATCAGCGTCCCGCGCACCGCCGCCTCCAGCCCGGTCAGCAGGGCAAAGTCGCGCACACGTTCCGTCGGGCTGTAGCGCAGAAGCAGGGGAATGTAACGATTGGCCATGATACTATGGCCCCACCGAACGCCGAAGCACCGCATCCGTCGCCGCCAGCCGCGACATCGGGCGTCGTTTGTCACCCTTGGGCGGGAATTGGCATATCAAAGCCGCCGCTGCCACGGCATTCATCCTGCAGCCCTTTGCGCCAGCAGATCCACCAGCCGCCGCCGACTATCCGGCAAGGGCCGATCTCCCAGCACCGGCGCCAGTTCGCGTGCCAGAAAGTGTCCGGTGATCGCCAGTCCCAGCACGGTATCCTGCGGCGCGGGTGGCACGTCCCCCCCCATGCTCGCAGGCAACGCAAACAGCTTTTCCGCCCACGCTCCGGCTGCATCCCGGCTGACGGCGCGGCCCGACTTCGGGCTGACAAACGCGAGGCCCGTGCGCGTGCCCGTCACCGCACAGCACGACAAGTCCAGCCCGAAACCCAATTCTTCCAGCAGCCCTGTTTCCCACCGCAGATAGATCGGGGGCCAATCGGGTACGGTTTCCATTGCGTCCAGCAATATCTGGGTGGCGCCATAAAGCCCTGGATGCGCCTCGCGCTCTGGCAGGGCGACATGCAGCAGCGCGCACACCGCGTTCAACCCCGCCAACGCCAGCCGGTCCCCCA
>JAYSSN010000510.1:0-5867 GCA_043720555.1 Rhodobacterales bacterium
TCTGTAACACCTTGATCTCAAAGCGATGGCCAAGGTGTCCCACCGTGGGACGCCCGTCCTTCACACCGACAACCCCCCCGCCAGATCGGGCACATCCAACGCCGAGAAACCATAGTGGCGCAGCCAGCGGAGGTCGGCCTCAAAGAAGGCGCGGAGGTCGGGGATGCCGTATTTCAGCATGGCGATGCGGTCGATGCCCATGCCGAAGGCGAAGCCCTGCCACTGGTCGGGGTCCACCCCCGCCGCCCGCAGCACCTTGGGGTGGACCATGCCACTCCCCAGAATTTCCATCCACTTGTCGCCCTCGCCGATCTTCAGCTGGCCGCCGACGGATGAATAGCGGATGTCGACCTCGGCCGAGGGTTCGGTGAAGGGGAAATGCGACGCGCGGAAGCGAAGTTCCACCGAGGGCACCTCGAAATAGGCGCGGCAGAATTCTTCCAGCACCCATTTCAGGTTGGCCATGCTGATATCGCGGTCGATGCACAGGCCTTCGACCTGATGGAACATCGGCGTATGGGTCTGGTCCATGTCCATCCGGTAGACGCGGCCCGGTGCGATCACCCGGATCGGCGCGCCCTGATCGGTCAGCGACCGGATCTGCACCGGGCTGGTGTGGGTGCGCAGCACATGGGGCGGACGGTTGTCGCCGGCATCGCGGTGCATGAAGAAGGTGTCATGCTCTTGCCGCGCGGGGTGCTCGGGCGGGATATTCAGCGCGTCGAAGTTGTACCAGTCGCTTTCCACCTGCGGCCCTTCGGCCACGGCGAACCCCATATCGGCAAAGATCGCCGTCAGTTCGTCCATCACCTGCGACACCGGGTGGATCGTCCCCATCCGGCGCGGACGACCCGGCAACGTTACATCCAGCCACTCGGACCGCAGCCGCGCATCCAGCGCCGCATCGCCAAGGGCGGCCTTCTTGGCACGCAGGGCTGCGTCAATCTCGTCCTTCAGCACGTTCAGCATGGCGCCTGCCACCTGCCGTTGCGCCGGTTCCATCTGGCCCAGATCGCGCATTTTCAGGCTGATCTCGCCCTTTTTGCCAAGTGCCCCCAGCCGAACATCTTCCAGCGCCGCCTCATCAGCGGCGGCGGCCACGGCGGTCAGGTATCTGGTTTTCAGTGCGTCAAGCCCGTCCATGGCAGCCTCCGGTTTGGTCGGACTTGTGCTACCCATGCCGTGCCGCGAATGCAAGCCGCACGCAAAAGCGTTGTGCTCTTGATCCGGTTCACCAGACCAGTAACAAAACGCACCAATTCCAACTGGTCACTTGTCTTGGATCGCAGCAGATCTGACCCTGGTTCCCAGCAAGCCGTCTTAGCCGAACAACGCCAGCCGCTGGGCTGCAAGGCCAAGGCCGCGGACCGGCTGCCCGAATTCGTGACGCAGATCGAAGGTCTGCGTGACCGTGGGTGTGCCGAACCCGGCCTTGCGCAGTGCAGCTTGCAGATACGTCAGACCATGCCGGTGGCGGCCCGATGGCGTCAGAGCCCAGCCCCGCGGGGGGGTAGCGTCACCGGCGTCCTCTACCGTCAGCACCAGCCAGCCACCGGGGCGCAAAACGCGGGAAAAGTTCGCCAGAACCTCGGCCAGATCGCCGAAATAGACCAGCACATCGGAACTTGCGATCAGATCGAAGGGACCGGCGGGATAGGTGCCGATGCTGGACAGATCAGCGCGCGACAGCGCGTCGTAGCGCCGCTTTTTCCTGGCCTCGGCCAGCATCGTGGCCGAAAGATCCACCCCGTGCAGCCTGCGCGCATAGGGCCGCAGCATCGGCCCGCAAAGGCCCGTGCCACAGCCCGCATCCAGCACGGAAAGGTGCCGACCGCGCGGCAAATCCAGCTGCCGCAGGATAGCACCCACGATTTTCGGCCCCCGATTACCCAGCTTTTCCAGCGTGTTGTCATAGTCCCTGGCAAAGTGGTCAAACACCTCCAGCGTCATGGCCGCCTGTCCATTCCCCGTGTCCGTGCCGCGCAGGGCGGCGGCCACATAGTCAAATTCATGCCGGTAGGCGCCGCACAGCGGCGCTGCCAGATCAAGCATCTGCAGCGCATGGCTGCGACAGCCCGCCTGCGCCAGAATGCGCACCAGATTAAGCCTGATCTTGCCATTGTCGCGGGCGGCGTCGAACACAGGTTGCCACAGCGCGATGGCCGCCTCGGGATCGCCATCGCGCAGCAGAATGGCCGTCAGCGCCATGACCCCGCCCATGTTGGTGGGCGCGTGCGGCAAGGCCCCCGTCAGCAGGTCTGCGGCCTCGTGGTTGCGGCCCAGCGCCGCGACCAACCGCCCCAGATTGATCCGTCGGTGTGCGTCGGCGGCCGTATCCGTCACGGAGGCGCGCAACTGCGCCAGCAGGTCGGCTTCCAGCCGGTCCGCATCCGCCACGCCTCCTGCCGCGCGCAGCACCATGATCAGGTTAGCCGCCGTCAGCGGCGCAAGCGCGCCACTGCGCAGCGTGATCCGGCACAGATCGGCGGCAGCATCCGCCTTGCCATCGTCCAGCAGCGCATTGGCGCGGTCAAGGGCCGCGCGGGCGGGCGACGGATCGGCGCGGTGATCCTCGATCGACGGGGCCGCCAGCACATCATCGTCATTCAAACGGATTTCGCGTGCCATGCCAGCCCCACAATCCCTTGGTGCACTGCGCTATCTAAACCGATGACAGCCGCATTTTCCACAGGGCGTTCACGGTGGTCCGACAAACAAAAGCCCCGCGTGACGGGCACGCGGGGCTTTGATGTGTCAGGCAGTGCCGATCAGGCGGGCATCGCCGCCTTTGCCTGTGCCGCAATCGCATTGAAGGCTTCAGGCTCGTGGACTGCCAGATCAGCCAGCACCTTGCGGTCAACCTCGATGCCGGCCAGTGCCAGACCGTTGATGAGGCGCGAATAGGTGAAGGCCGGGTCGAACAGCCGCACTGCCGCGTTGATCCGCTGGATCCACAGCGCACGGAAGTTGCGCTTGCGGGTCTTGCGGTCGCGGGTGGCGTACTGGTTGGCCTTGTCCACGGCCTGCGTGGCCGTGCGGAAGTTGGTCGAGCGGGCGGCATAGTAACCTTTGGCCGCCTTGATGACCTTGCGGTGACGGGCGTGGGTCACAACACCGGATTTGACGCGGGACATTTGTGTTTCTCCTTACCGGTCGTAGGGCATGTATTTTTTGACGATCTTCGCATCCGACGCGCACAGGATCATCGCCCCTGATGCGTCGCGGATAAATTTCGTCGTGCGCTTGATCATGCCGTGGCGTTTGCCGGCAGGGCCAGCTTTCACCCGACCAGTGGCTGTGAAGCTGAAACGCTTCTTGGCCGCCGATTTCGTCTTCATCTTGGGCATTTCGATCTCCAATCGTGACATTGCGCGACTCGGCATGCCACTTGGGCCGGACGCGCAGGCTTTGCGAAGCCGTTCCTCTAGGCGGAAATCGGCGGCGGTGCAAGGGGGCGCGCGGGGATTCCCGTCAGGTCAGATAGCGCGCGATCACGCGGGCAAACACATCCGGAATTTCGGGCACGCTATAGCCGATCGTGCCTTGCGTCAGGGCCACCACAATCAGCGTGCCGCCGATCAGAAACAAAATCGCCCCGGCACGCGGTGGGCGGCTTTCAGAGAAAGCGCTGATCACCGCAGGCACCGCCAGAACTGTAACGATGATACCAATGACAAAAAACAGGTCCGTGTCCATTTGCCGACCCCTACAAACCACGAGGAGAAGGTTACTCTGGGTCAACCCGCGTAATCAACCGTTCATCGCAGGGGGCGACGCGCAGAATGTTCGTGGTGCCCTGCACGTTGAACGGCACCCCGGCGGTCACGACGATCTGATCATTCTCATTGGCAAAACCTTCATCCCGCGCGGCCCGCACTGCGGCAATCACCGCACCTTTGAAGCGGTCCTGCGGTTCGGTGATCACGCAATGCGCACCCCAGGTCAGCGCCATGCGCCGCGCGCTTTCAATCAGCGGGGTGAGTGCGATGATCGGCACATGGGGGCGTTCGCGCGCGACCAGTGACACCGTGGTGCCCGATTGGGAGAAGCAGCAGATCGCCTTGATGTTGGTGGCCTCTGCAATCTCGCGCGCGGCGGCAACGATGCCATCGGCAATCGTCTCGCGTCTGACCACGCGGCTCGCTTCGATGATCGACTGATAGGTCGGATCGGATTCAATGCTGATCGCCACGTTGTTCATCGTGGTCACCGCCTCGATCGGATAGCTGCCAGCCGCCGATTCTGCTGACAGCATCACCGCGTCCGCCCCCTCGTAAATCGCGGTGGCCACGTCTGACACTTCGGCCCGCGTCGGTACCGGGCTTTCAATCATGGATTCGAGCATTTGTGTTGCGACGATCACCGGCTTGGCCGCGGCGCGTGCGCCGCGTATCAGGCGTTTCTGAATGGGCGGGACGGCATGCACCGGCAGTTCCACCCCCAGATCGCCCCGCGCCACCATGATCCCGTCGGATACTTCCAGAATGGCGTCATAGGCATTGACCGCAGCCGGCTTTTCGATCTTGGACATGATCGCCGCACGGCCCTTGGCCAGCGCGCGGGCCTCCAGCACATCTTCGGGCCGCTGCACGAACGACAGGGCCAGCCAGTCCACCCCCAGTTCGCAGGCGAATTCCAGATCCTTGAGATCCTTGGCCGAAAGAGCAGCGACAGGCAGCACCACGTCCGGCACGTTCACACCCTTGCGGTTGGAGATCGTCCCTCCCACCAGCACCGTGCAGTCGGCAAAATCCTTGCCGCAGGTTTCAACCTTCAGCCGGATCTTCCCATCGTTCACCAGCAGGGACGAGCCGGGTTCAAGCGCTGCGAAAATCTCGGGGTGCGGCAGTTGTACGCGGGTGGCGTCACCTGCGGCCGCGTCAAGATCCATGCGGAACCTTGCGCCGGGGATCAGCTCTTCGGACCCATTGGCAAAAGTGCCCACCCGCAGTTTCGGCCCCTGAAGGTCGGCGAGAATGCCGATCGGGCGCCCGGTATCGGCCTCGACCTGGCGGATGATGACATGGCGCGCGCGGATATCATCGTGGGTGCCGTGGCTCATGTTCAGGCGGAACACGTCGGCGCCTGCCTCGAACAGGGCGCGGATCATCCGGTAATCGCTGGATGCCGGTCCAAGTGTGGCGACGATTTTCACATTGCGGAGGCGTCTCATCTGGCCCTGTCCCCATTCTCATCACATTTCGCTGGGCTTATGGCGCAATATTCCGCAGGCGGCAACTGGCGCTTTGAAGCTGGGCGCGATATGGGAAAAAGCTGCATCATTTCTGGGCAAGGGCAAGTTTTGGACGCCTATCAGATCTTGGGCGAAGACCGCGACAGCCGCTGGCTGGTGACCTGCGATCACGCCTCGAACCGGGTGCCGGGCTGGGTTTCTGGCGGCGATCTGGGGATGTGTGGCGCCGACATGTCGCGCCATATCGCCTATGATGTGGGGGCGGCGGGCCTGTCCTGCGCGCTGGCAGACAGGTTGGGTTGCACCGCAATCCTGTCGGACTTCAGCCGCCTCGTGATCGACCCGAACCGGGGCGAGGACGACCCGACCCTGGTGATGCGGCTGTATGACGGCACGATCATCCCCGCCAACCGCCACGCGTGCGACGCCGACATCACCGAACGTCTTGACCGCCTCTATCGCCCGTACCACGCCGCTTTGGCACGCCTTGCCGCCCGCCGCACCGATACGGTCATCGTGGCCGTGCATTCGTTTACCCCCAGCCTCAGGGGACGCAGGCCCCGGCCCTGGCACATCGGCGTGCTGTATTCCCATCTGGACACGCGCCTGTCGCAACCCCTGCTCACGAGGCTGCACGCCGAAGACGACCTTTGCATCGGCGACAACGAACCCT